>JBHELT010000051.1:0-28151 GCA_046262935.1 Actinomycetota bacterium
CGCTGGTTCATGCTCCATCCCCTTCTCCTATCGCCTGGGTGTCTATTTATACCTTCCCGCCTTCGTGTCCCGTTCCGGGGCGCCGTGCCCCCGGAACGGGAAATACGCCCCCGAAAGAAGGAATCTGCGGATCAACCACGAATCCTTAGGGCAAGACCTACATGGAGGACA
This sequence comes from Actinomycetota bacterium, assembly GCA_046262935.1. Classification (GTDB taxonomy): domain Bacteria; phylum Actinomycetota; class CADDZG01; order JAHWKV01; family JAHWKV01; genus JBHELT01. The sequence goes on from JBHELT010000051.1 coordinate 172, forward strand.
AGAATGCTAAGAGCCAGGATGCTCGCGTCCGCGATCATCGTTACCGTTTCATCGTCATTGCTGTTTTTCGCCCCTGGGGCCCACTCGACAACGCCTTTCGACAAGATCAATCACATGATCATCGTCATGCAGGAGAACCGGTCCTTCGATAACTACCTCGGCCAACTCGCCGCCTACGATCCGAGCCTCGGCGTCGAAGCCGAACCGAACACGGGCAACCTGGATCCCAACGGCAACCTGATAACACCGTTTCATCAAAGCAGTTATTGCGAAGTGGTCGACCTTGACCACTCATGGAATGGCACGCACAACGAATGGAACAACGGCGCGATGGACGGCTTCGCCAAAGCGAACGCCAAAGATGTTGACCCAACCGGCAGCCGCGCGATGGGGTACTACGATCAGACTGACCTTCCCTTCTACTACAGCCTCTACGACACTTTCGCCATGAGCGACACCTACTTCTCGTCGGTGCTCGATCAGACGTTCCCGAATCGCTTCTATCTGTTGGCGGGAACATCGTTCGGACACGTCGCTAACGACTTCCCTGTTCCTCCTGGCAACACCGACCCGGTCCACGACTATGCCCAAACGACCGTATTCAACCGGCTCGACGACAACAACGTGTCATGGAAGGTGTACTTCGAGGAAGTTCCGTTCTCATTCCTGTTCGGCTACAACCGTACACATGCAGCCGGACACGTCTTTCCTATCTCACAGTACTTCGCCGATGCGGCGTCGGGAAACCTGCCGCAGGTGTCGTTCATCGACCCGGTCTTCATCGCTACGGTGAACGTAGAGAACGACGAGCATCCGCCGGCGAACGTTCAGATGGGGCAGCTGGCAACGTCGAAGGTCATCAACGCTCTGTTCGAAAGCCCGAACTGGTCTGACTCGGCGCTGTTCTTGACCTATGACGAGCACGGAGGCTACTACGATCACCTGCCTCCGCCGTCGGCGATCAAGCCCGACTCGATCGCTCCGAGGATCAAGGCAACCGACTACCAAGCCGAATTTGACAACCTGGGGATAAGGGTCCCCTTTACGGTGGTGTCTCCCTATTCGAAGAGCCACTACGTTTCATCTGCCCTTCCACAAGCAAGCGCCATCTACGATCATCCCGACAAGGTTTATTCGCACACTTCGATACTTCGAACCATCGAAGAGCGATTCGGCCTTGGCACCTTGACCGCGAGGGATGCGGCATCGAACGACCTGGCCGATCTTTTTGACTTCTCGGCGTCCACGTTCGCAACCCCGCCAACCCTGGCACCAGCTGTGGTGGACCCGGCAAAGGTGGCCGAGTGCGAGACACGGGAGCACGTACCCACCGACCTGTAACGCTTTCTTATCCGAGCGGGGGCTGGTTCTTGCCGGCCCCCGTTCCGCGTCGGGCCGGTCGGCCCTCGAGCTTTCCCGACAAGTTCGAGCAAATAATCAAACTACATATACTGGGGCTACAAGCACCTATATATAAGGAGGCAGAAAGTGGGAAAGTACACACTCCCGGCTCTCCCCTACGACTTCGGCGCTCTGGAACCGCACATCGACGCCAAGACGATGGAGATCCACCACGACAAGCACCACCAAACCTACGTGGACAAGCTGAATGCCGCGATCGAAGGCAAGGACGACCTGTATTACGGCAACGTCGACGACCTTCTTCGCAACTTTTCGAAGGTTCCCGCAGATGTACAGGGTCCGGTCCGCAACCACGGCGGCGGGCACTCGAACCACTCGCTCTTTTGGACGACCCTCTCAGCAGACGGTGGCGGCGAGCCCTCGGGGCCCCTGGCCGATGCGATCAAGTCAGACCTCGGCTCGTTCAAGGAATTCCAGGAGAAGTTCAACGCTGCTGCAACCAATCAGTTTGGGAGCGGCTGGGCATGGCTCGTGGTAGACGGTGGCAAACTTGCCGTTTTGAACCTGCCGAACCAGGACTCACCGCTGATCGACGGCAAGACTCCGGTCCTCGGTCTCGACGTTTGGGAGCACGCCTATTACCTCAAGTATCAGAACCGCAGGCCCGAGTACATCGAGGCCTTCTGGAACATAGTGAACTGGGAAGAAGTGGCAAAAAGATTCGAAGCCGCTCGCTAAACGATCGAAAGTCCTAAAAGGGGCCCTTTTGGGGGCCCCTTTAAGTTGCGACGCCCAAAACGCTTCCGCGGAATCGGCTTCGGGAGTATGCGAGCGTGCTGGCGTTCCCGACGAGACCTTTGCCGAACTGCGAGCCGCTTCCGCGGAATCGGCTTCGGGAGTATGCGAGCGTGCTGGCGTTCCCGAGGAGACCTTTGCCGAACTGCGAGCCGCTTCCGCGGAATCGTTTTCGGGGCCTTAGACGCTTCCGCGGAATCGTTTTCGGGGCCTTAGGCGCTTCCGCGGAATCTTTTTCGGGTCAGATCTCGCGAGCGGCACGTCCGATTGAAGTTGGCAGGAATCCCTGCCCATCTTCTTCCGCCCAAGGTGAAGGGGGCAGGGATGCAGGCCAACCTATGAGGCCCACCGACCCTCATAGCGAGCGGCCACGTCCGATTGAGGTTGGCTCCTTTCCCGCCCAAGGTGAAGGAGGCAGGGATGCAGGCCAACCTATGAGGCCCACCGACCCTCATAGCGAGCGGCCACGTCCGATTGAAGTTGGCAGGAATCCCTGCCCCCTTCACCGCATCTTCACCAAGAATTCCCAGTTCCAAGCAGGATGTTGGCCGGCTTGCGTCGAATAATTGGTCCTGATTAGGGAAGTATCTAAAGGTTAGAGGAATGGATTCGTCCCGATCGGCGTTATTTGACATAGAAACTTTGTCAAGTGGCACCTTGTCAAGCTGTCAAGTGGGCCCTACAATGATTCCTCCGGTCTGCGAAATCGTTGAACTTTCGCAGCCAGGAGTCCAAGGAAATGCGGGAACTGCCCGCCGGAAGGAATGAGCAACTTGAAACGAGAACAAGATTACATGGAGTACGAGCCAACTCGGCCCGAGGTCAAGGAGGAAGCTCCACACGAGGACCTGGTCCGCCAGTACCTGCGCGAGATCGGTCAATACCCACTGCTGACCGACGTCGACGAGGTTGAACTAGCAAAAGCCTACGAGGCTGGCCAGGCCGCAACTGCCCAGCTCGCCAATGTACCCACCACTGCCAAGAAAAAGCTCACGCCCAAGAAGAAGGCCGATCTTCAGAAGGTGGAACAGCAAGGCCTCGCCGCCAAGCGTCGCTTCATCCAATCCAACCTTCGCCTGGTTGTATCGATCGCCAAGAAATACTCGGCGGCTGGTCTCCCTCTGCTCGACCTCATCCAAGAAGGCAACCTCGGATTGATGCGAGCCGTCGAGAAGTTCGATTACCGCCGAGGTTTCAAGTTCTCGACCTACGCGACTTGGTGGATCCGCCAAGCCATCACCCGTGCAATCGCCGATAAGGCCCGCACCATCCGCATCCCGGTACACATGGTCGAAACCCTTTACCGGGTCCGCAAGGTTCAGTCGGAACTGCTGGAGTCATTGGGCCGCGAAGCTACTATCGACGAGATCGCCGCAGCCGCCGAGATGACCCCCGACAAGGTTCGCGAGGCCTTCCGGGTGCTTCCCGAGCCTGTTTCGATCCACGAACCGGTTGGCGATGAAGACGCTGAGCTAGGCGACTTCATTCAAGATGACGATTCGCAGAGCCCATTCGAAGCCGCCGCTCTGAAGCTTCGCCAAGAAGACATGTGGAGCATGCTCGGCGCGCTGTCGGACCGCGAGAAGAAGGTTCTCGCACTGCGATTCGGTCTTGTAACTGGCGAGCCCCGCACGCTGGAAGAGGTCGGCCGTGAGTTCGCTCTCACCAGAGAGCGGATCCGCCAGATCGAAGCGAAGGCGCTTTCGAAACTGCGTCACCCTTCGAGCCCCGGCAAGCTGCGGGACATGGTCACGCTTTAATCGCATATCCGAACTAAGAGATCCGGCCCCCATCCTGTGGGGCCGGATCTTTGTATTGAACGAGATACCGTTGCAGGGATGGGGCACAGCCTGAGGGGAGGCCGGGATGCAACAAGATGAAACTACCCTCGAGTGGGACGACGAGGATGATGAAGAGGTCGAGGAAGTAGCGGCCATCCCCCACTTCGATCGATTCACTGAGTTCTACAAGAACGCAGGGCAGAAGAAGCCTCTTCGGGACATCCCGAAACTCACGAAGCACAGTTTCTTGCTCGTATGGCGCGCGGACAAAAGAGCGCTCTTGACGAGCACGTTGCTGCAGGCGTTCACGGGCCTCGGCGGCGGGGCGCAGCTGCTCATCGGCAAGCAGGCCCTCGGCTCGTTCCTTACGGCCAACAAGGTGGGGGCCGGGACGAAGAACGTCGTCCCCTCGTTGATCGCTTTCGGGATCGTGACCGCCCTCATAAAGATCGCATCGGCTTTGCAGTCTTATCAACAGACGGTACTGACGTACAAGACAGCAAGGGCAGCAATGGATGAAGTCCTTACCGCCGCGTGCGCTGTTGATCTGGCCGCGTTCGAATCGCCCGACTTCTACGACCGGCTCCAGCGCGCGATCTTGAACTCCCAGATCCGTCCATACCAGATGATCAGCGGACTGGTTGGGCTCATTGGGACGGTATTCGGATTCGCAGCCATCGCGCTGGCCCTGTTGGCGATACGGCCGATATTGGTACCACTTGTCGTTGTGGCCTACATACCGGTTTGGATCATCAAGAAACGCAATGCGCGCGATGAATACGACTGGGTGAAACTGTTCACCGCCAACACACGCGAACGCAACTACCTGCAATCCGTCATGACCGGGCGCGACGAAGCCAAAGAGGTGCGAGCCTTCAACCTAGAGCAAACCCTGCGGATCAGGTACACCCGCCTTTACGACGAATACATAAAGGAGCGCACACGCCTAAGCGCCAAACAGTTCCGCAGAAGCTTGGGCGGCAACCTCGCGACCATCGCAATGACGGGAGCTGTCATGGGGCTCCTCGCATTCTTGGTGCTTTCCGGGAAGATGAGTCTCACGGCGGGAGCCGCCGCGGTTGCAGCCATGCAGATGCTGAGCGGTCGCACCGAAGGGTTCCTTGGGAGTATCGAGAATCTCTTTCAAACTTCGTTGTTCCTCGAAGACTGGACGTCGTTCGTTGAGTTGCCCAAGCAATTGGCGATCACTCAGCCAACAGCTGAACCGCCACACGGTTTTTCGAAACTAAGCGTTGAAGGGGTCTCGTTCGCTTATCCAGGCAGTGGCACGTACGCGCTCAAAGACCTGAACCTCAACATCGATGCTGGCGAGATCGTTGCACTTGTTGGCGAGAACGGATCGGGCAAAACGACGCTCGCCAAACTCCTGGCTGGTCTCTACACGCCAACGGAGGGCCGCATCCTCTGGGACGATGTCGCGACCCACGAGTGTGACCCAAAGGAACTCAGAAGTTGGGTTGCCCTCATCTTCCAGGACTTCGTTAGATACAAACTTCCCGCCCGCGAGAACATCGCGATGGGGCGTCACGAACGCTTCGACGACCAAGATGCAGTGATCGCTGCCTCACGTCGATCGGGCGCGCACCGATTCATCAAAGGTCTGCCCAAGGGCTACGAAACGGTACTGGCCAAGGAGTTCGAAGAGGGTCGAGATCTTTCGATCGGACAGTGGCAGCGCATCGCGCTGGCGCGGGCATTCTTCCGTGATGCCCCTTTCTTGATACTCGACGAACCAACTGCTGCATTGGATCCCAAAGCCGAGAAGCGACTCTTCGACGGCATCCGTTCGCTGTCCGCCGGAAGGACCGTGCTCCTGATCTCGCATCGGTTCTCGAGCGTGCGAACCGCCGACCGGATCATCGTTTTGGAACAAGGTCAGATCACCGAGCAGGGCAGTCACACGGAGCTGATGAAACTCGGCGGACAATACTGTGAACTGTTCACACTTCAAGCCTCTGCTTACGTAGACACCGACTCCTCGACGGTGACGGCTTAGCGATACGATGCACCTGTCCAGGAGGAAGAGATGATCAATGCAGTCGTACTGCTCAAGGTAGAGGTCCATTCGATACCCGAGACCGCCGCGGCGATCGCCGCCCTCGAGAAGGTATCCGAGGTTTATTCGGTCGCAGGTGAATGGGATCTGGTGGTCGTCATCCGCGTAAAAGAGCATGACGAACTCGCCGAGGTGATCACAGGCAAACTCGACAAGTTACCCGGCATAACGAAAAGCACATCACTCATCGCGTTCCAGGTGTTCAGCAAACACGACCTCGACAGGATGTTCAGTGTCGGTTTCGAGGAAACCACGGCTTAGCCCTATGCCAGTTCCCCACCCCAACGTGGTGATTGCTCATTACCATGAAGTTGGCCTTAAGGGCCGCAACCGTTCGTTCTTCGAAAGAACCCTCGCCGAGAACATCCGAATCGCCATCGCTGGCACCGGCTACGAGAAGGTCGTGCTGATATCGGGCCGCGTCTTGGTGATGCTTTCTGCATCATCGAATCTGGGCGACATCATCGATGGGATGTCGCGCGTTTTCGGACTCGCAGGTTTCTCCCCAACCTTCGAGGTGGAACCAGTGATGCAAGCCCTGTGCGACGCCGCGATCGAGTTGGCGTCTTCTGCTCAGTTCTCATCGTTCGCGATCCGCGCTCGCCGGGGCAACTCGTCCTTCCCTCAAACCTCCCAAGTCATCAACGAAACAGTCGGGCAAGCGGTCAAGGATCACACGCGAGCTTCGGTCAACCTTTCCGCACCAGACTGGACATGCCACATCGAGTTGGTCGAGAACAGGGCATTCATGTACCAAGAAAGGCTCGATGCTCCCGGCGGCCTGCCGGTCGGATCATCGGGAAGGGCTCTTTCGCTGCTGTCGGGTGGCATCGATTCGCCGGTCGCATCTTGGTTTGTTGCCAAGCGCGGCGCGGCCATAGACCACATACATTTCCACGGCCAGCCATTCGCCGACCCTTCCAGCGTGAGGCAGGCAACACGACTGGCGCGGGCCCTGAAGCCCTGGACCCAAAAGTCACAACTGTGGCTCATCGAGTTCGGCCCGATCCAGTCCGAGATCGTCACAAGCGCCCCTCAAGAATTGCGGATCGTTCTTTACCGAAGGTTCATGATGCGCATCGCAGAAAACCTGGCCGCACGCGAGGGGCATCAGGCTTTGGTGACCGGCGAGAGCCTTGGGCAGGTTGCATCGCAAACCCTGCCAAACATCACGGCCATAGACTCTGCGGTCGGATCGCTTCCCGTGCTGAGACCCCTGATCGGCTTCGACAAGATCGAGATCGAACAGGTCGCGAAGCGCATCGGCACCTATGAGATCTCCATCGATCCGCATCAAGACTGCTGCGTGCTATTCGTACCGAGAAAAGTGACGACGGCAGCCCGGCCGCGCGACCTCGAAGCCGCTGAACTTGCGCTCGACGTGCCTGCCTTGGTTGGTAAGGGCCTGGCTAACGCTGCCCTCATCGATATCTAGAGCCAAGCAGGAAAAGGGCATCCGGCGTCGAAGACCTGTTAGTTGAGGTTTCCCCCCTTCAAGGAGGTTCTTGCATGACGAATCGTTCGGTCCGATGGTTGGTTGGAATCTCAGTCGCGCTCACTGCTTTCATCCCGTCGCTTTACCCGGCCCGAGCGACTGGTCCAGTGACACCGAGCAGTTTCAGTGTGGGGGCAGACGCACAGGACCTAAGTCCATCGGCGAACCTCATCGCAACCAAGCGACTCTTCCTCGGCGGATACGGCCTAAGCAATGGGCAGGTTGGTACGCCCGGCCACGCGGTGCAGGGCCCGGCCGCGAAACCTCGGTATGCGACCGGCGTGATGGCCGACCCGTTCGGACCGTGGGTAAGAGCGGTTGCCATATCGAACGGTTCGAGCACGATCGTGATGACCGACCTCGACAACCAAGGCATGTTCGCTGCTTACAAACCGAATATCGAAACAGGTCAACCGAGGCCATACGGCATCGATGACATCCGTGCTCAGGTTTCCAAGGACATCGGGCTGGATCCCAAGAACATCGTTGTCTCCTCGGATCATTCGCATGCGGGGCAAGACCTGACCGGCGTTTGGGGATTTGTCCCAGACGAATACATGTCGTTCGTGAAAGACCAAGCAGTGAAGGCCATCGAGAACGCGGTCGCTGCCGCACGCCCCGCTGTGCTGAAAGAAGGCGCTGTAATGACGCCAGGCCCTTACGAGCCGGGCCACATCCTCAACAACCAGTTCGATCAAACCGACACCGGCCAAGATACAGTCGATAACGAACTAAGAGTCATGCAGGCGCTCGACGCAACCGATGGGTCAACCATCGCTACCATCATCAACTTCGCTGCCCATGCCACGGTAGGAGGTAGCGGCAACACGCTCATATCATCGGACTGGGTGAGCACCGCAGCACGCTACGCGGAGAAGAGATACGGCGGGGTTGGTATCACCCTCGTAGCCGACGTTGGCCGATCCCAGCCAGCGCGCTCGGACTGCACAGCCGACGAGGTCGCTGGTGCTCAAGCGGGAACCAATGATCTCGACGTGGATATGAGACAACTCGACTCATGCAAGATGTCGAAATACGCGCGGCAAGTCATGGGGTACGTCGAGCAGATCGTTTCATCACCATCATTCACCGCTGTTGATGCGTCGCCAATCGATGCGACCAGTTATTTCATCCACGAGCCATCGACTTCGGCGGTTCTTTTCGGCCTCAACTATGCGGGCGACATCGCGGGGGCCCCCATATCGCGCGCAGTGACGCCCCCTTACCTAGCGGGAACTGTGCTTGGAACTTGGGTGTCTGCGTTCAGGGTCGGAGACCTACTGATCACAACCGCTCCCGGCGAGGCTTACCCGAACATCCGCGAACAAGTGATGGCGCAGGTCAGCGGACCACGCAGGTTCTGGACCATCGGGCTTGCCAACGATCAGCTCGGTTACTTCATTTCGCCAACGCCCGATGCGTACCCCATCGCGATCAGGCATTCGATCAATATCAACACGGCGGACCCATCGAAGTCTGGATTGGGAAATGATAATTACTTCTTCAACGTCACCCATACGATCGGCGATCACGTGATGTGTAAACAAGTTCAAGGGGCTGCTGACCTTGGGTTCTCTGTGGTTCCGGCTGCGAAGTGCGCTGCGTTCTTCTTAGAACCAGACACATCGGGGCCTGGCGGAACAAGGCCCCTAGCCTAAGGCCGGACCGCCGCGACACCAAAGGTCGTTGGCTGCCCTGCGACTGAACTCTCCGGGGGTCTGGTTGTACGCGCAAAGCGCTTGCTTACCCGGCCCTTGCGGATGTACCGGCCTACAACTGGGGCGGCTCGGGCCCGGGTGGCGATGATGTGGCCTCGGCCAGGAACCGCCGGATCGCATCCAGATCCACCCTTTCATGAACCGATGGATACGCAGACAGTCGCTTCATCGCCTTGGTGAATTGAAGCTCGGCCCCGCGTTGATTGTTGCGCGAGCGATGAAGCAGACCGGTCGCAAGATGGATCAGCCCCTGAAGAAAATCTCGCTCTGGAGTTGGTGCGTCGACCCAGTACTCTTCCAACGTCTCGTGAGCCAAGAAGAATTCGCCAGCGTTGATGAGCCGCAAGCCTTCGTCGATGTGATACGACCGCAACTGCCGCTCGGGGCTCTTGGCATCAGAACCGCCTGCGACCGCGGGGAAAACGCTCACCGAGTCGCCTTCATCAAGGACCGTCTCGAGATCTTGCACCTGAACGGAATTAACGGTGACCAGTTCCCGCAGTTCTTCGTCGATCCCTAACTGGTCGAGCAGCACCGCCACGGTTGCACCATCGGCCATCTGCACTTCCGCCTTCCCCCCCGGTATCAGGTCGCGCAGCACCGCGTGGAGTTGCACATCTATCTTCATGCGTCGATGCTTGGGGCGCCGGCGACGAAGACATCGTGATAGGGCCAGTAGGTCGGATCGGGATCTGGGTCACGGTAGCCTTCCTTGGTCGAAGGTTTCCCGATAAGTCTCATCGCCAGCAGTTTCTCCGCCGCTCTGCTTGCAACATACGGGCGCCTGATGTCGAGAGGATTCTCTTCGAGATACTTCCGCCACACCTTGAGTGGCGCGCGCGTTTGGATAAGGCCCTTGATCATCCCCATGTCGTTCAACATGGCCACATCGCGTGGCTTACCCAGGATGGTCGCCCCAACCAAGACGTCGTCCTCGAAAACGAGTTTGCGATAAACGGGTTTGGCGCGATTGACCACAACTTTCGTTTCGCGGCCCTCGGCTGCCCAATCACCGAATGAGGCCACTCGTAGTTTCGCTACGTCGACGATGTTCATGAGTAAAGAGCCCCAGTACTTCGCATCGGCTCCAGCCATGTTGGCGCCTGCGATGCGACCATGTTCGAGTGCTGTTGGTTGGATCGCGTGAACCTGATGCACATCGGAACCGATCACGGGGCCCTCGGCTACATCGCCTGCGGCGTAGATGTTGTGAGCGCTCGCTCGAAGCTGCGGATCGACAACTATCCCGTCTCTCATTTCGATCCCCGCGCCCGCAACAAGATCTAGGTTCGGCCTGATACCGGTCGCCATGATCACCACATCAGCGTCGATCGGCGCGCCCGCTTCTAGGACCAGACGCTTGCGCCCTTCATGGTCTTCGATGGCTTGCACCCGCGCTCCGGTTCTGAATGAAACGCCTTTAGCCTTCAGCCAATCCTCCACTAACCCTGCCCCCGTGGCATCGATCATCCGCGGCAAGATCCGATCCTCTGTTTCGACAACGGTCACGGCGGCACCTAGTTTCATCAGAGCATCAAGGCACGTAAAGGCGATGAAACCAGCCCCGATAACGGCTACTTCTGCACCCTTACGCTCGACAACCGCCTTCGCGTCGTCGATGGTCCATAGGTTGAAGATGTTGTCGCCATCGGCCCCCGGTATCGGGGGCCGAGTCGCCGACGAACCCGTTGCGATAAGCGCGTCGTCGAATGAGATGGAGCGGCCATCATCAAGCGTCGCAGTTCCGGATGGATCGACCCCGGTCACCTTGGAACCGAAGATCGCTTCAACGCCGCGCGACGTCAGATACGTTTCATCTGCGGTGTAAACACTCTGCTCGGCGATCGTCCCGTCCATGAAGTAGGGAAGCACCATGCGCGAATACGCAGGCTCGCTGCAAACAAGCGTGATCGGTTTCGTATCGCCGAACTGCCTGATGGTGTCGATCGCAGCGAGTCCGGCGGGCCCGGCTCCGATGATGAGATGAGCGCTCATGGGGCAAGGCTGTCGATGCCCAAGGCAGCGAGTCGCTCGTTCGAAGGGATGCCATCTGGCCAGTCGCGAGCTTGGTAATACTCAGCCAACATGATGTCGAGTTCGCTCACCATGCCCGCTCGGGGGCCTGATGGGATGGGTTCTTCCAGCATGCGTTTGGGCAATGTGTCGTCGGCTGGAGTGATGCCCGCCGACAGATTGAAAAGTCTTTCGGTGTTCCAGATCCGCTCGCCAGCTGAAACGTAGTCCTGTTCAGAAAGTGAAAGCCCCGTGGCAGCATTCAACTCGGTGCGGAAGTGTTCTTTGTTCGCACCGCTGGTCAAGAACAAGCAAAGCCCAGTTGAATCGAGCGACGACACTTCATTCTCGGAGTTGGCAACCATCTTGCCCTTGCCTTCTATCTCTGTGTTCTTGAAGTCATCGCGCAACGTTTCGGCCTTCAAGTGACAAGCACCCCGGTTGGAAGTGGCATAAGAAAGTCCTCTGCCTTTCAAGGAGCGGCCGTCGTATGCAGCGAACTCTTGGCCTTTCGAAACCATCGCAAGTTCGGGCCGTCCATACTTGGCGGTCATCCGCTTGGACCCTTCGGCCAACTCGTCGCCGATACCCCGTCTGAACGCGGTCATCTCGATCAGTTGCAGAAGGCGCTCGCCATCGCCCCAGTCAAGTGAGCCAGCCGATGGATCGATAAGGCCCTCTTGATTAAGTTCCATGGCGGCCGCGATGGTTGCACCACACGAGATGGGATCCATGCCGTAGTCGTTGCAGAGCCAGTGACCCGCGATCAATACTTCCGGGTCGTCAACTCCCACATCCGGCCCGAAACCGTACATCGATTCGTACTCCGGCCCTTCGCCCGCTTCACGCCAATTACGGGGGCTGGTTCTAAGGGCGAATCGGTCGCCAGCGCCGGTCGAGATCTTCGCAACCCTTCCGCATGCGATGGTGCATGCGAAACATGCTTTGTTCGCAACGACATAGCGGTCGTTGATGAGCTCGCCCGAGATCTTCTCTGTTCCCTCGAACACCGTCTCTTGGAAATTTCTTGTTGGGAGTGCGCCGACGCCATTAACGGGAGAGATGGTCATCGATGTACCGAAACTGGTGAACATCTGTCGTCCTCGGGAGCCCTGAAGAGACTCCTTCTTCTCCCACATCGCTTGGATGAACGCTGCGGCGTCGTCGAGTTCGACTTTGCCCGTTCCGCGGACCGCGATGGCTTTGAGGTTCTTCGAACCCATCACGGCACCAACACCGGAACGCCCGGCGGCGCGATGTTTGTCATTCATGACCGCCGCGAAGCGAACCAGGTTCTCACCGGCGGGGCCGATCGAGGAGATCTTCACTTCGCTCGATCCCAGCTCTTCGCGGATGGAGTCCTCGGTGTCCCAAACTCCCTTGCCCCAAAGGTGCGATGCCGGCACGAAAGTAACCTCGTCGTCCTCGATCGACACGTACACAGGCGAGGATGCCCGGCCCGTCACGATCAACAGGTCGTAGCCTGCGAACTTGAGTTCCGGCCCCCAATGGCCGCCCGAGTTCGAAGTCGTTATGCATCCCGTCAGCGGCCCTTTCGTAACCACCATGTACCTGGCGCCACATGAGGCATTCGTTCCCGTAAGCGGGCCAGTGGCGAATATCAAAGGGGTTGCAGGATCGAATGGATCGGCAGCTGGGTCGGCTTCGTCGATGAGGTAAGCCGCGGCAAGCCCCCGACCTCCTATGTAAGAGGCAGCTCTTTGTAGGTCGAGTTCATCGACCCGGGAACTCTGGTCGCTCAGATCGAGCCTTAGGACTCTGCCGACCCATCCACCCGAGCCCATCAGGTCGGTTCGCCCGCAAGGGCTTCTAAGAATGCGCTATTCAAGTTCTCGGCCCAAGGACCAACCCAATCTTTAGAGTCGGATTCTTGGTACTCGATCGCGTCCGTAGGACAAGCGTGCGCACAAGCCGGATCTCCGCCGCAGAGATTGCACTTGTAGGCCTTATTGGTGTCGTTGTTATAGAAGACGGTGCCGAACGGGCAGGCGATCGTGCAAAGTTTGCAGCCAACGCAAGTTGCGTCGAGAACCACTTTTGCGCCGATATCGTCGTCGATGGTGATGGCATTCACGGGACAGGCGGTCATGCACCACGCTTCGTCGCACTGGAAGCAGGTGTAAGGAGCCATCGAAGCTTGTTCGTCAAAGATGTGCACCCTGATTACCGACTTCGATGGTTGAAACGCCCCGACCTGAACGAACGAACAAGCCAGCTCGCACTGCATGCATCCAGTGCACTTCTCGGGATGGATCACCAGCTGCTTCAAAGGTTCCCCCTTTGGGCAAAGGATAGTCGTCTCGAACGTCAGGCTCAACCTCTTGTAGGCTTCGCCGCACATGAGCACCGATGACGTAGCCATCCGAGTGAAAGAACTCGTCAAAATCTTCCCCGGTCCCGACGGCGGTCAACTGCGCGCGGTCGATGGGATCTCGTTCGACGTGCATACAGGCGAGAAGTTCGGGTTCCTCGGCCCCAACGGGGCTGGAAAGACCACAACGCTCGAGATGATCGAAGGGATAAAACCTCCAACGTCGGGTTCAGCCACGGTCCTTGGCTTCGACATCGTCGAGTCCGCCGCCAGATTGAAGCCGCTGATCGGGGTGCAATTGCAGTCGGCGAACTTCTTCAAGGAATTGCAGCTCAAGGAACTGCTCGAACTATTCGGTTCATTCTACGGATTGAAAGTAGACGCGGTAGCACTTCTGAAAGAAGTTGGCCTAGACGAGAAGGCTCTGGCCAAGGTCTCTGACATCTCCGGGGGCCAGAAGAGACGATTCTCGATCGCCGCAAGTCTGGTCAATGACCCCGAGGTGCTTTTCCTCGACGAGCCGACATCCGGGCTTGACCCTCAGGCGCGGCGACTACTCTGGGAATTGGTCGAGCAAGTGAGTGCTTCTGGCAAAACGATAGTACTCACAACGCACTACATGGATGAAGCCGAGGCCCTGTGCGATCGAGTCGCGGTGATCGATAACGGCAAGATCGTCGCGCTGGACACGCCGTTGGCTCTGATCCAGAGTCTCGACTCCGCATACCATTACCGTTTCCTTACATCCGCACCGGTGCCGACTGCTCGGCTGGAGTCGCTGCCAGGTGCGCGCCAGCTCACGTCGAAACCCGCAGGGGGCCTTACACGGTACGACCTTGCGGTGCGTGATTCAGCGGAATCGCTTGGAGAATTCGACTCGGTGATGAAGCGCGCCGGAGTCAAGATGATCGATTTCAGGATCGAACCTTCTACCCTTGAAGATGTTTTCCTGGTCCTAACTGGCAAGGAACTTCGAGACTGATGCTGAAGGCCCTTTACTTATCCGAGTTGAAATCGCTGATGCGCGACCGCGCTCAGATGCTGTTCATCATCATCGGACCGCTGTTCTTCGTGTTCATATTCGGTTCTGGTTTTCGTGCGGAGGCTAAGCCGCTGCGCATCGCGGTGGTTAGCACCTCTGAGGATGCAGTGTCACGCCAGTTCGTAAAGGCGCTTTCGGCAGACCGGGAACTGGAGATCTCCAAGTCACCCAGCGAGAAACAAGCAAGGATGCGATTCGAAAGCGGCAAGATCGACGGCGCGATCATCGTTCCCAACCTTGGATCCGGCGGACGGGTAGTGCTTCTGTTCGACGAGAAGTCGCCCGAGAAGATCCAGCGGGCAACAGCTCATGCCAGCGCGGTCACGCAGAGTTTCAATCTCATGCTCGCAGGGGCCAAACAGACCGTTGGCCTTAAGGTCAAGGGCCTTCGCGCCAACAAGAAGGTTGGATCATTCAATTTCGCACTGCCGACCATCATCATGTTCGGCATCATCTTCACATCTCTGGGAGGCGTTACGGCCCGATTGGTCAACTACCGCCAGCAAGGTCTGCTGAAGCGATTGATGGTTACTCCACTCACCCCGCAGATCCTTGTTATCTCGGAGGTTCTATCGCGCATCGTCGTCGCACTTTTCCAAACAACGCTGGTTCTGGTTGCGGGATCGGTTTTTTATCATGCCAAGTTGGGCATCAACGTAGTTTGGGTCTATGGTCTCGCGGTCACGGCTACCGTCATGTTCTCGTGCATCGGGGTTTCGCTCGCAGCCAATCAACGCACCGCCGAATCTGCCCAAGGTATCGCTGGGTTCGCGTCGACGTTGTTGATCTTCACGACGGGATCCTTCGCGGAGATATTTCCGCCTGTCGTGTCTAAGGTAGCGAGTTACTTTCCGCTGGCACCCGTGATCAAAACGATGCGCGGCGTGATCCTGGATGGGGCCCCCGGCTTTGGTCTCAACACCGATACATACCTGATCGCTGCGTGGCTGATAGTTCCAACATTCCTTGCACTCAAGACCTTTTCGTTTCGGGAGCCCATCAAGAAGGCCAAGAACAACTCGGCCTCCCGCAGGGTGCGGGGGGCCGAGTTGCGCGAGGAATAATTGCCTTTCTATCGCTCCACTGGTACTCCGACCAACGAGCCGTACTCGGTCCACGAACCGTCGTAGTTCTTGACGTTGTCGTACCCAAGCAGTTCGCTCAACACGAACCATGTGTGCGAGGAACGCTCGCCGATGCGGCAGTAGGCGATGGTCTGCTGTTTACCATCCACACCGGCATCGGCATACAGCTTCTTCAAATCATCGAGTGACTTGAAGGTTCCATCTTCGTTAGCCGCCTTGCTCCACGGCACGTTGCTAGCTCCGGGTATGTGTCCTGGCACCTGCGCTTGTTCCTGAGGAAGGTGTGGCGGCGCTAGCAATTGACCGGTGAACTCCTCCGGCGAACGCACGTCGATGAAGACAGACTTGCCAACTGCACCGATCACCGCGTCGCGCAAGGCCCGCAGCTCTGGTCTGGTTTTCAACGTAAGCGAAGCCTGCGACGGAACGATCTCGGGGATCTCGTCAGTCAGCTCACGCGAATCGAGTTCCCACTTCTTGCGTCCACCATCGAGCAGCTTCACGTTATCGAAACCGCGGTACTTAAGGAGCCAGTATGCGTATGCTGCGAACCAGTTGTTGTTCCCCGCATACAGCACCACCGTGGTTTCGGGTCCGATGCCCGACTCGGCCAGGAGCGACGCAAGTTGCTGCTCGTCGATGAATTCGCGCCTTAGGGGGTCGTGTAAGTCCTTCGACCAATCCCATGAGATGGCACCTTTGATGTGGCCCTTCTCGTAGAGCGTTGTGTCCTCATCGACCTCGACGATGCGGATCGATGGATCATCGATGCTCGCTTCGAGTTCGTCTACCGTGATCAATGCCTGCTGCGCCTTGCTCATACTTGCCTTCCTTTCCTTTAGTGACGGATCCCCGTCAGTCTTCGTTCGCCTTACGGCGGATGACTTCTCTGCATACCGGGTCCCCACGTGCGACCGATAGCTCTGCTTCAACTTCACTCGGATGCCCGAGGGCAGCCATCGCGCCCTCCTTGAGCGCGGGATCGATTATCGATACGAGGTCCGAGTGTTCGAGCGCGATGTCGCGAAACGCGCAATCGGGGGTTTCGATCTCGGCGTAATCATGTTCCAGTCTCAGAACGTGAGCCCCGGGCGAGAATCGCGAAAGTTCCTCGACCAACGCGCGCACCGCGGCGGCGAAATCCAAACCTCCGCCGCGGTAGCCAAGCACCAACTTCGCACCTTCCTCACGAGCGACCTGTTCGGCGAGCGGATAAAGCGTCTGGGGATCCACGTGCTCAACAAGGCGCACCAATATCGCAGCGATCAGGCGGAATGGGTTGGCGCCGCTCGGCGCCAACGGTTCGACTTCGCCGACCAGGAGTTCCGATGCCGCAGGGCCTTGCTGACCAGGAGGCGACAGTTCCCAATCCTGCGGAAAGTCCATCTCGCCTTCCCATGTGAAATAGACCTTGGAGGGGCGTCCCTTACCCTTGCGGCGCACGCCGGTGGCCAGGAACCCGGCCTCAACCAGCAGATCGAGGTGAGCGCGGGCAACGTTGGAGTGAAGCGAGAACTCGTCGGCTACCTCTTTCGCCGTCAATGGTTCAGACTTGAGCAGGTGTCCAAGGATGGCCGAGCGAGTAGGCAGAGAAAGCGCTTTGGCTGCTTTTACGGATTGATCGTCGCCCACGGGCATAGATACCTCCCTTCGTTCAGGAGTACCCTAACCGATTAAATCCTTTTTGCAAGTGGTAAACAGGTTTTATTCAGTTGGTCGTTACGTTCAGGGATTGGCGGCCTTTCGGGAAGCACCCCTTTGGCTCACTCACGCGGATAGTTGCCTGATCCAACCACCCAGCCGACGGAACGGTTGAATCAACCGTGAGGCCCGCGACGACATCGCGGGCCTTGGCCTTTGGATCTTGTGTGTTGAACATCCAATCGGGATCCCATATCGCACCGAAACCGATCAGGCCGGTATTGGTCCGCGCCGCCACGACCCACTGTCCGGGGGGAGGTTTCTCGTGACACAATCGCCGATACTCGTCGGGCCTCAACAGCGTGATCGAGACAACCGCCCTAGGGATGACTTCATCGTCGGCGATCGGCTGGGAATGGCACTCGATACTGCCACCGAAAGCGATACTGCCAGCGGGCGCGATGCGGCAACGGTCTGCGCCGACAGCCAGCCCCATCAACCGGTACCAGGGATACGCGAGCCTCATCGACGGCCATGCGTCAAGCAACTTTCCAGCCCGATCTTTGAACACGAACCTCAAAGGCTGGTGGGGAACGGGTATGTCGACTACACCAGAGTGATCTCGCGTATCCATCAACAGTGACGGGCGAGCGTAAGCGGCAGACTCATGAATCACGTTCTTCGTGGACCCGTCGACCATCGTTATCGCGATCGTGCGAGTTGACTTGGGTGCGACGATCAATGAGAAACCCTGCGCTGGGACCCAGCAGTTGTAGAGCACGTCCCAGGCAGGCACCGCCGCGACGGGAGGCCGGAAGCACGCATCGGGCAGGTCCATCGCGACTTGGGCGGATGACTGAGTAGCGCCCAAAGAGGGATCGAAGGATGGCTGTTGAAGATAGACCTGTCCAGTTAGCCTAGAAGTCGGGACGCTAGCTGGTTCCCAATGCCATCTGCCTTTCCTTACCTGAAAGATGACCAGGCCTCGCCCATCTCCGGGCCACGAAACGTTGTTCGGGAAGACGAACCACGCATCTCTTCCACGCTCGTAACCAGCCATGATCTTGGCGTCGTCGGGCGCAGCCTGCAAGGCTGCACCTTCGGCTGAGCCACGCTGCGAAAGGAGTACTAACGGCACCACCAACGCGGCAACGACGGCCAATGCCTGATAACCCCGAGATGTCACGGGAAACATATTGTCTCCCCGCATCGCCAACCAGCCCGCAGCAAAACCAACCAACAGGATCAAAGCCGCCCCCAAGACAGAACCGCGGACCGTGGCAGAACCGATAGCCATCGGAAGTGTGAACAATGCACCCAGCCAGACGGTGCGCAACCTCGATGCTCGCGAGATCACGAAGTCAACCACGAAGACGATGGAGATCCAGCCAGCGAATGGTCCGAAGCCGTTGACCTGCATGCCCCGGCCATGAGTGGTGATGAGACTGATAACGCTGAACGCGTAAGGGATGGCCAGCGCGATAAGTCCTGAGACCAAGGCCCTTACTATCGAAGCAGATCGCTCTTCGGTTACGCCCGACGTCAGTATTTCCTGGGTCAACATGATCTAAGCCTACCTGGAGGGACGCAAAGGAAGAAGGCACCGATGCCTCGATAGGCGGCTAGGCTTGGGTCATGTCTTTCAAAGAACTCAGGCCGGTCATCGGGATCTCATCTTGCCTGATGGGCAAGGACGTTCGCTACGATGGCGACAACAAACTCGACCCCGAGTTGATGCACGCATGGGGCCCCCACGTCGAGTGGGTAGGCGTTTGCCCTGAAGCTGAAGTCGGAATGGGGGTCCCCCGAGAGCCCGTAGGCCTTCGCGCTGCATCATCTTCGACCTTGGAAAGCGCCGTGCTGGGGCCGCTCATGATCGGCAACACCTCGGGCGAGGACTGGACGGATCGGATGAACACCTATGCAGCGCGCCGCGCCGAGGAACTGGCGGGCCGTGAACTTTGGGGCTACGTGGTGAAGGCGCGCTCCCCAAGCTGCGGACCTTTGGTCGATGTGCAGGGGGGCCCCAAGGCGGCCGGCTTGTTCACCGCGGCTCTCGCAAAACGGTTGCCGTTCTTGCCGATCGCCGACGAGGAAGAACTGGCCAACCCTGAAAGGCGCGACGCTTTCATCCGCCGTGTGTTCGCTTATCAGCGGCTTCGGTGGTTCTTCTCTAAGGACAGAAGCGTTGGCCAACTCGTCATGTTTCATTCGCAGAGCCGCCTCGAATTGAACGTCCACTCGCGCAAAGCCTTCAAAGAGTTAAGTGAGCTCATCGACAACAGCCGGGACATGCCTTGGGATGAGTTAAGCGCCTCGTACCAAGAAGGCTTCACCCATGCGATGCTCGCCAAACCAACAAGGGCCAAGCATCAGAGCGCTCTTCAGCACGTCGCCACGAAACTGGACCTCACAACCGAGCAGAAGGAAGATCTGGACACCGCCATCGGAGATTACGCGAACGCCCGAGTGCCGCTACTGCAGCCGCTCGCCATCGCCATCCACTACGTTGCAACGCAGCAAACCCCGAGCCTTGATGGACAAAGTTACCTCGACCCGCATCCGGCGATGCTGTCGATGCTCAACCACGCTTAGCTAAGCTAGTCGCCGCGTTTTTCGTGATAAGTCTTAAGGCCCTCAAGGAAAGTGTTCCAGCCCAGCAAGGCGCATTTGATGCGCACTGGATATTTCTGAACGCCTTGCAGCGCGATCAAGTCGCCGAGTGACTCAGGATCTTCGGGGTTATCACCGGTCATCATCTTTTTGAATGTCTTAGCGAGCCCTTCGGCATCTTCAACCGACAGGCCCTTCAGTTTCTCGGTCATCATCGAGACCGACGCCTGCGATATCGAGCAACCTTTGCCTTCGAACCCGACCCTGATGACTTTGTTGTCTTCGATCTCGACGAAGAGATCGATCTCGTCGCCGCACAAAGGATTATCGCGATGCAAGTGCACATCGGCATCCTCTATCCGTCCGCGGTTGCGTGGCGCGCGATAATGATCGAGGATCACTTCCTTGTAGAGTTCGTCGAGACTCAAAGGATCAAGCCTCCTTCAGCGAATGTCTTTTGGGTACCAACCAGAGCCTCGGCCAGACGGTCGATGTCAGATTCGGTGTTGTAGATGTAGAAACTGGCCCTGGTTGTTGCGGGAACATCTAGTTTGCGCATCAACGGCTTGGCACAATGATGTCCTGCACGAACAGCGACCCCGAAACTATCGCAGATGGTCCCAACGTCATGAGCGTGTATGTCGCCGAGGGTGAATGAGACGAGGCCCCCCTTGAGGGCCGGGTCCTTGGGGCCGTAGATGATGATGTCGCTGATCTCCCCAAGGCGCTGCAGGGCATACCTCGTCAATGCAACCTCGTGTTCGTGGATCGCCTTCATGCCGATAGCGTCCAGGTAATCGATCGCGGCGCCGAGCCCGATCGCTTGCGCGAAAGGTGGCGTGCCAGCCTCGAACTTGTACGGGATCTCGTTGTAGGTAGCACGATCGATCCAAACATCCAAGATCATCTCGCCGCCTCCATGGAACGGGTGCATCGCCTCCAAGATCTCCGGGCGACCCCATACGAATCCGATGCCTGTAGGAGCACACATCTTGTGACCTGTACCAACGTAGAAGTCGCATCCGAGAGCGACGACATCGACAGGCATGTGCGGCACGGCTTGCGCGCCGTCGCAAACAACGATGGCCCCTGCATCGTGGGCCAGCTCGGCGAACTGAGCGACCGGGTTGATCGTACCGAGAACGTTGGAGACGTGAGTGATAGCCAGCACCTTGGTGCGACTCGTGATCAAACGCTTGGCCTCTGCGAGATCAAGGAAGCCATCGGGACTAACAGGGATCGCCTTGAGGCTCGCGCCGGTGTCGGCGCATGCTAACTGCCAGGACACCAGATTGGAGTGATGTTCCATCTCAGTAACGAGGACTTCGTCGCCCTCAGTCAGATGGTGACGACCCCACGCGTATGCGATCAGGTTCAGACCTTCGGTGGCAGACTTGGTGAAGATGATCGAGCGCGCCTCGGGGGCCCCGATCAGATCGGCAACCTTCTGACGCGCGCCTTCATATAAAACCGTCGCACGTTCTCCGAGCGTGTGCACAGAACGATGCACGTTGGCATTGTCTTCCTCATAGAAACGAGTTAGCTCGTCTATCACAGCGCGCGGCCGTTGTGACGTGGCGCCATTGTCGAGGTAAACAAGGGGATGGCCGTTGACCTCCTGGTCCAAGACCGGGAAGTCCTTCTTTATCCGTGCGGCATCCATCATCTGCTCCATCTTACCTTCGTGGCTCATCTCAACCTTCGTCGGAGATCTCTTCGCCCTCCGGGATACCGAGTTCGGTGCGGAACTGGTCGTAGCCTTTGGCTTCGAGGTCGAGCGCCAGGTCTTTTCCACCCGAGCGAACTATCCGGCCCCCGATCAGGACGTGCACGAAGCCGGGCTCGATATAGGTGAGCAGTCTTTGGTAATGAGTGATCACCAACATGCCGCGGGTTTCGTTGTGCACTTTCTTCACCCCGTCGGAAACTTCGCGCAGTGCATCGATGTCGAGGCCAGTGTCGGTCTCGTCGAGGATAGCCAGTTCCGGATCGAGCACTGCCATCTGCAGAACCTCGGCTCGTTTTCGCTCGCCGCCAGAGAAACCTGAATTGACATAACGGCTGATCATCTCTTCTTTGACGTCGAGCATGTCCATCTTGGTTTGAAGGTACTTGCGAAACTCGAGGGGGCCGAGTTGAGTCTGCGCGTGGACAGCGTTGTAAGCGGTTCGCAAGAAGTTCACCACCGATACACCAGGGATCTCGGTTGGGTATTGGAATGCCAGGAATACGCCGCGGCGTGCCCTTTCGTCAACCGATAACTGCGAGATGTCCTCGCCCTTGTAGATCACGCGGCCTTTGGTTACTTCGTAGCCAGGTTTGCCCATCAATATGTTGGCTAGCGTCGACTTGCCAGACCCGTTGGGGCCCATGATGGCATGGATCTCGCCCGGCGCGATCTTGAGGTCGATGCCCTTGAGAATCTGCTTCGACTCGACCTTGGCATGCAAGTCTTCGATGATAAGGATGGGTTCGGTCATGTCAGCTCTGGCTCCTTGGGTCCTTTGAGATATATGTGTCCATCTTCGATCTTGACGTCATAAGTGGCAACAGGTTGCGTCGCGGGTGGGTTCAACACCTCGCCCGTTCTGAGCGAGAACTTCGAACCGTGCTGCGGGCATTCGACGGTTTCGCTGTCGATCCAACCATCGGAGAGATTGACGTACTGGTGAGAGCAGATATCGCTCAGGGCAAGCACTTCGCCGCCGACATTGGCAACCACGACATCTTCTTCATCGACCTCGACCTTCTTCATCGAACCAGCCGACAGTTCGTTGGCGGCAACGACCTTCACCCAATCGCTCATACGGCTAGCTTTCTATCGATGGCGCCGGTCAGCAATTCACGAACCTCAGCATTGGAGACTCGCGCGATGACTTCCTGAAAGAAACCCTCGACCACGAGACGTTCGGCCTCTGAACGCGAGATTCCACGGGATTGCAGATAGAACAATTCTTCTTCGTTCATCTGACCAACCGAGGCCCCGTGACTGCATCGAACGTCGTTGTTCTCGATCTCGAGCTCGGGCTTGGAGTCGGCCTTAGCGTGATCCGACAGAACCAAGTTGCGGTTCGTCTGATACGCATCGGTTTCTAGTCCGTTCGGCCTTACATGGATGAGCCCTGAGTAAACGGTGTGAGCGTCGTCCTTCAGTGCCCCTTTATATAAGAGGTCCGAGGTGCCGTGAGCAGCCGCGTGGTCTTGAAGTGTGCGGAAATCGAAATGCTGCCCCGAACCGGCCAAGTAAAGGCCTAGCATGTCCACGCCGGCGCCGTCGCCGCGCATGATGGCCGATGACTCGTGACGGTTGAATCTGCCCCCCAAACTGACAACGAGGTTATGGAACGACACATCGCGCTCTAGTGCCGCGTAATTCGCGTCGAAACGCCAAACGTCGGCCCCATGCTCCTGCAGCATCACGTTCCATA
This sequence comes from Actinomycetota bacterium, assembly GCA_046262935.1. Classification (GTDB taxonomy): domain Bacteria; phylum Actinomycetota; class CADDZG01; order JAHWKV01; family JAHWKV01; genus JBHELT01. Next base: position 23,554 of record JBHELT010000051.1, read on the forward strand.
CCCGTGAAGCCGGTCCGGCGATGATCTCGGAGCCCCCGATCGAAAGACTGGCCGAGTCGATGGGCAAAGACTCAAAGCGCTCGAAATAGGTGACCTCGGCCCCCTCTTCGACGACGATCAGCGTATGCGGAAAGACTGCGATCCCGCCCTTGTCGATCCAGCGATGACTCTCGAGCGGCAGGGCAACGGTCACGCCGCGCGGAACATAAACGAAGGTTCCTCCGCTGAAGAAAGCCGCGTGCAGAGCATTGAAGACATGCAGGTCCGCCTGATACTCGCTGAACAGATGCTGCTTCACCAAGTCTGCATGTTCAACGATCGCGGTACCCAGGTCGGTGAAGATGACTCCCCTTGCGCTTTCGCCTTCTTCGATCTTGCGAAGGGCGATGTCGCTGTCACGTTGGATGACATACCCAGCACGATCGGCCTGTTGTTCAAGGACCACGCGTTCTTCGGCAGTGACGGGCCTAACCTGTTGGCTCGGAAGAGCCACAGAGAACTTATCGAGCTTGAACTTCATGCGCCTTAGGTCGGTGTAGCGCCATGGTTCGTCGCGCTCGGCCGGCATCTCGAGTTTCTCTACGTATCCGAATGCCTGCAGTCTGCGATCGGTGACCCAACCGGGTTCGGACAGAGCCGAACTAAGTTGTTCAACGTCAGTTTTGGTGAATCCCATGTCGTCCTTGCTTCGAGGTGACCGAAATCCGCGCGGGGCGGGCCGGTTCCGTTTTCTTTCGGGGGACCGTTCGATGCTTCTGGTGCTGCTACCCCACCGACCCTTCCATCTGAAGCTGGATGAGGCGGTTCAACTCAACCGAATATTCGAGCGGCAGTTCCTTGGTGATGGGTTCGATGAATCCACGAACGATCAAACTCATGGCTTCGGTTTCATCGATGCCTCGGCTCATCAAGTAGAACAACTGCTCGTCGCCGATCTTCGAAACGGTCGCCTCGTGACCAACCGAGCCGGTCTCTTCTTCGATCTCGTTGTACGGGTATGTATCTGAACGGGAGTTTTCGTCGAGGATCAATGCATCGCATCGCACGTTGGACCTTGCATGCTTGGAGCCGTCGTCCATACGGACCAACCCGCGGTAACCCGCCCGGCCCCCGTCTTTCGAGATGGACTTGGAAACGATGGTCGATTGCGTGTTCTTGCCGACGTGCGTCACCTTCGCTCCAGCATCTTGGTGCTGTCCGTCACCCGCGTAAGCGACCGAAAGTATCTCGGCCTTGGAGCCGTCGCCCTTCAAGATGACCGCTGGGTACTTCATAGTGATCTTCGAGCCCATGTTTCCATCGATCCATTCCATCGTTGCGTTCTTCTCGGCAACCGCACGTTTGGTGACCAAGTTGTAAACGTTGTTCGACCAGTTCTGGATGGTCGTATACCTACAACGCGCACCTTCTTTCACCAAGATCTCAACCACTGCCGAGTGCAACGAGTCGCCCGAATATACGGGCGCGCTGCAACCTTCGACATAGTGGACCCATGAACCTGGCTCGCAGATGATGAGGGTTCTTTCGAACTGACCCATGTTCTCTTGGTTGATCCTGAAGTAAGCCTGAAGCGGAACTTCGACCGAAACCCCTTCGGGCACCCAGATGAATGAACCGCCCGACCATACTGCCGAGTTCAACGCGGCGAACTTGTTGTCGTTCTGCGGGATGATCGTTCCGATGTGCTGCTTAACGAGATCGGGGTACTCACGAAGGGCCGAGTCCATGTCGGTGAAGATGACACCCAGGGCTTCGAGTTCTTTCTTGGTCGAGTGGTAGACCGATTCGGATTCGTACTGCAGACTCACGCCGCCGAGATAGTTCTTCTCGGCCTCGGGGATGCCCAGCTTGTCCCAAGTCGACTTTATCTCTTCGGGCATGTCTTCCCAGGTCTTGGCGAGACCAGTTGGCTTTATGTAGTAGTAGATGTCATCGAAGTCGATCGCCGAAAGGTCGGCCCCCCACGTTGGCATGGGTCGGGCAAGGAAGTGATCGAGCGACTTGTGCCTGAACGCTCTCATCCAGTCGGGCTCGTTCTTGCGTGCAGAGATCATGTCGACCACTTCGTGCGACAGGCCCTTCTGGGGTGCCTCGTCGTAGTGGGTGGCATCGCTCCAACCGTATCTATAGGTGTCTTTGAGCGCCCTTACTTCCTGGTTCTCGGCAAGGACCGGATCGGTTTTCTGAGTGGCCATTAGCTTCCTTCTGCCCTGATGGGGGCGGTGGAATAGCGTATCGAGGGTTGGTTAGACGCTAAGTTTACCAGCGAAGGGCGGGTTAGGCTACCCTAACCTGGCGTACAGCCATCGCGAGTTTCTGCAGGTCGCCAGGCACAAAACTTCACTTCGCGATCACGGTCTTGCCGGTCTGTCACAGCCACAAACGGGCAGGCAAGTGAAATGATTCACAAAGTCCCGGTGCCATCGATCAAGCTCTTCAGGGCTACAAGGGGGGTCTGCATCGCGGTTTGGCTCCGGTAGTGCACGAAGCCCATCGCTCGGTTGATGCCGAGCATGGCGTCGTTCGAACCTGCGTTCTCGGTAAGCACCCACTTGATTTCGGGGTGGCGCTCGGTGACCCAAACCAGCATCTTGGCCTTGACGAACTTTCCGAGCCCGCTGCCCCGGTACCGCGGAACCACGCCGGTCGCCCACTGGTGAAGATGCGCAGGCGAGCTCGGCCGGTAGACGACATCGGTCAACGCAGAGATCTCACCGGTTGGCTGGCGAGTGAAACAGGTGTGATGGAACCCCGCTGTCGCATCGAGCCAACGGGATATGTTGCGCATACGCTCCGGCGTGTACACCTCATCGCCAGCGTTCAAGTCTTCCAATGGCATGTCGTTGTGCAGAGCCGTATACACAGGGCAGTATTCGTCGAGCAGATCTTCGGGTAAGCGGTCGGCATGGATCTCGACCTGGACGCCCTCGTTGCGCTCGGTCCCCTCCGCGATCCACCTATGCAACATCGGCCAATCAACTGCACCAACGTCCAAACGACTGAGCGATTCGCCGAGTCCAGTTGTGAATCCGCGTTTGGTAAGGAACTCTCGACCTGAGTCTTCGGTCACCCAGATAACGACAGTTGTTGCTCCCGCGCTCTGCCCTCTGGCAACCAGTGTCCGAAGTAAAGCGGTTGCGATCCCGCTCCGTCGATGTTCAACCAGGACCGAGGCTTCGGCCTCGATGAGGTGCCCATTGGTTTCGTACTCGGGCGTCCCCGGTTGGGGGGCCCAACAGGTTAGGAACCCGATCACCTCACCATCGGCGGACATAACCATGTACCAGGAGTACCAATGGAATAAGTCTCTGTAACGCAGTGTCCCCTCGAAAACCTCATCACTGTCGTAGTGATCGGAGGGATCAACTTCAAGGTGACGCTTGCGGCGGAATGCATGAAGTGCTCGCCATCCCTCGGGCGACATGGCATGTGGATCGACCTCGATGATCTTCAAGTCTGGGCTCAAGGCGTGAGTATCGTGGTCATCAATCGGATCGCTCCATTTTTATCTAAAGGATCGTTGCCGTTTCCACATTTCGGAGATTGTACGCACGAGGGGCATCCGCTTTCGCAGCGACACGAACGAACAGCTTCCAGCGTTGCCGACAGATGCTCGGCCGCTTCAGCGTATCCCCGCTCGGCTATGCCGGCCCCTCCTGGGTAACCGTCGTAGATGAAGACTGTTGGCAACCCCGTGTCAGGCGAGAGCGCTGTAGACAACCCACCTATGTCCCACCGGTCTGCCATCGCGAACAAAGGCAGCAAACCGATCCCCGCGTGTTCGGCCGCGTGCAGCGAACCGGGGACAGCCTTGCCCTCGATCCTCGCGTCGACGAGAACATCTGGCGTCACTGTGTACCAGAAGGCGACCGTACGCAATATGGCTTCTGGCAGATCGAGTTCTACCTCGGCTACCTGCTCACCGGTGGATATCTTCTTCCTCACGAAAGAGGTAACTCGCTCGGTCACCTCGACATCGCCCAAGAAGAACTGGGCACGGCCCACTTTCTTCGAAGAACGCACCGCGATGAGACGAAGATCGGAGATGTCTCGCGCCTGCGTGTAGAAATCGCCTTGCGAGCGCGTTACCAGGGCAACTTTGCTTCCAAGGTTCAAACTTGCGACCTCGAAGTTGTCGCCCTGATGCAGGTAGATGGCGCCTGGGTGTATCTGATGCAGCGCGCGCGCCGAATCAACCGTACCGATGAGGGCTCCAGTTGATTCTTCGACTATGGAGTAAGAGCCACCACCGAGCGACCTGATGTCGACATCGCGAGCTGGCGGCTGCTGCCGCGTCCAATGCAAGCGCTCGGCAGTGATGCCTCTTGTTTTTCGGACCGCCAGGTCCCCCGCGTCGATGGCAGATCGAGCAACATCCATCGCGCCATGGCCAAAGGTCTGTTCCACTTCTGCTAAGGGGATCGGCAGTTCGTAAGCGGCCGACGCCAGATGGGGGCCGAGGATATTTGGGTTTGTGGTATCGACCAACGCAGCCTCGAAGGGCTTGGACAAAAGCACGTCGGGGTGGGACATGTAGTACTGATCCAAAGGATCGTCCTGCCCGATCAGCACTGCAACGGATGCATCGGACGAACGAC
>JBHELT010000052.1:0-3251 GCA_046262935.1 Actinomycetota bacterium
ACAAGCTCATCGAGATCGAGGCGACCCTGCCCGATGTTGTGTGGCTCGATGAGGCTGGCCAAGAGATACCGGCAGAGCCCAAGCCGGTTGGGATCGAAAGGCTCGAAGACTAGGATCTTGTAGCTGCCCCGTTCTTTGACACTTCCATAGGGAAACTCGCAAAGGTTTCAGGACTCCGCGAACATCCTCTAGCCGACGAAGCTCTACGGCATACCACTCAGAGTGAACAGAGGGTCAGAGCCTCCCCAATAGCTTGGGCCGCGGCTGGGCCGCGGAAAGGACGGTTCTCAAGGGTAGAAAACGGATGACGACGGAAGTCGACCCCGATCCAGGAACAGGCTCTCCTAGGCGTGGATTACGAATTTTTGAGCGTAAAACACGTCGTGGGCGCTACTGGATTCGAACCAGTGACCCCTGCCTTGTAAGGGCAGTGCTCTAACCAGCTGAGCTAAGCGCCCGGGGCGACCAATGGTAACTGCTATCAATCAAGGGCTGAGCTCACCGAGCTTTTGTTCGAAGACTCCATAAGCAAGGCGGAAAAGACTCGACCCGAAACTCACGCGGCGTACGCCCAGTTCCCGGAACGACTCGATGTCCGAGTCTGTCCCCGCGAGGATGTTTACCGGAGCATCAACCTGCTCCACGAACCTGCCGATGAGTTCCGGGTCCTTCAAACCGATCGGATAAACACTGTCGGCCCCCGCCTCGATGTATCTGATCGCGCGCGAAACCGCATCATCGAATATTCCTCGAGCATCGTCGGCAGAAGAGAAACCATCTACACGGGCGTTCAGCCACAACGGGATCTGCGCGCGGTCGGCTTTACCGCGGAATCCGGCTATGCGTTGGCAATGCAGATCAAGAGGAACCAACCCGCCGCGCTCATGGTCGGTGTCCTCCAGATTGCATCCCGATGCCCTGGAGTCGATCAAACGGCGGACTATCTCTTCTCCGCTCAAGCCATAACCAGCCTCTATGTCCCCAGTGACGGGAACCGCGATCGCTTGTGCTATCCGCGCTATCGCACCGAACGCTTCATCGGGCGGCATCGAGTTAGTGTCTTCGCATCCCTGTGCCGCAGCAACGGCGGCGCTCGATGTGGCTACCGCCTTGAAGCCGCTAGCCTCAACCATGAGCGCGCTTCGAACATCCCACGCGTTGGGGAGCACAAGGAAGCTTCCGGCTGAATGCATCGAACGGAAGTGTTCGGTGACCTGCCTGAGGTCGCGGACATCGTCAGTATCTCTCACGGTCGCAGCCAAGTAGAAGGGACCTCAGAACCAGCCAACCGTGCCTAGCCTTCCGCCTATCTCTTGCATCTGACCTATATGTATGTAGCCATGACCGATCACAACACTCATGAACAATTGGCCAGCGGTGCGGCCTTCCCATACTGTCGCCGCCATTTCGTTCGCGCCCCCAGCGATGATCGGCGGGATCGCGGCAAGGCGCGGACCGAAATCGGGCACAACATCGAGGTCGGCTTCCTCGGTCCCCTTGAGCCAATGGAAACTCGCCTTCGCCACCGCTGACCAATAATCATCAACGGCTTCCACGTTCATCTTCTTCGTGAACTCGGCAACATCATCGTCACCAAGACCGGTGCCTATGTGTTCTTCTTCGATCCCCAACTTGGGCAGCCAATCGCCCGAGATCAGAACTTGCGGTATGCCTTGCACCAGTGAGGACACAACAACGTCTTCGGTGCGAGCCATGTGCCACATCAACCACGCGATCGAGTTGCCCTTCTCGTCGACTCGATCCTTCATCTGCTCATAGGAGAACACGCTCTTGATCGAATTTTCAAACATGTACCGAACCCCGCGATGCATCTGACGCAGCGTCTCTTTCGCATCCATCAATCGTCCTTTCTCGAACCGTAATCGCCGAATGGATCGTCACGTTCTCTCACGGCCTGCCTGAAACCAACTTCCTTAGAACGATCGACGAACGCAACGCCCTCTGGCGTATGACGTGCGACGCCGTCGAAGAACATCGCAAGGGTCCGTGTCTTTTCGATACCCGTCACTTGTTGATTGCACAACAACTTGATCATCATCGTTTGATTCATAGGAACCATCGCGATGCGCTTCGCCAAACCCATCGCGTGCGACTGAAGTTCGCCATCACCAACTGCTTGCAATATGAGCCCCATGGCGGCCGCATCCCTCGCGGGGATCTCGTCTCCGGTGAGCAGGAAACGTTTCGCCTTCTCGGCCCCCAATCGGTGCACCCACAAAGGCGCGGTCGGTACCCCCCAAACGCGCGCCGGAGGATAACCGAATCGGGCCCCCTCCCCCGCCACGATGATGTCGCAACAAAGAACCAAGTCTGTCCCACCCGCGATGCACCAACCTTGGACAGCAGCGATGGTTGGCTTCTTGGCATACCAGAGTTTCATGAATGTATCGGTGAACGTCGAGAGTCCCCTGAAGTCTTGCATAGGGTCCCAGACCCTTTCGGCGCCGGACTCTTCGTCTTGCGCCGCGGTTGACCAATCGAGTCCATATCCAGCGCAGAACGCCGCGCCTTCAGCTCTCAGCAAGATGACATTCACGGAATCGTCTGCCTCTGCGTCGTCGATGGCCTGCGCCAATTCATCGCGCAGCGCGAACGTGATGGTGTTGTAAGCCTCGGGTCTGGCAAGAACGATGGAACGCACGCGTCCATCTGTCTCGGTACGAAGGGATTCGCCCATGCTTGACCTAACTATCCCCAGCAACTTCCGGATGATGCGGGTCACGTCTTCGCGCCTGCCGTAGGTGCCAGAAGAAAACGGGTGCGCCAACGAGTGCGGCAACCAGTCCGCGGAGCGCATCCCCGATACCCCCAAGTCGCGCATCCTTGATTGCGCGGACCCTGGCTTCCTTTCTGTCACTTTCAAATCGCTCCCTTTGGGCAGGAGTTGATACAACCGCCTTCTGATCAGGAGGAAATTCGGGCGACGAGAATCGGACATCCTCGGAAACCTGTGGGACCGCAACGGAGATCAATCCCTGCAATCCCCCGATCGTGCCCACCAACACGATGGTCAATCCAACTACGGTCGCCAGGTAGTAGTACGCGATCGGGATCCACCGGCCCTTCGCTGGTTCATGCTCCATCCCCTTCTCCTGTCGCCTCGGCGTCCATTTATACCTTTCCGCCTCCGTGTTGCGTGCTGGGCCCCTGCCTCACGGGACGAGGAAATACGCTCCCGAAAGAAGGAATCTGGCTGTCAGCCACGAATCCTTAGGGCAAGACCTACATGG
>JBHELT010000053.1:0-2735 GCA_046262935.1 Actinomycetota bacterium
TCTCCGCCGGGATTCTCGTCGACAGCATCCAAACCAGGCACTCCGGGGCCGAGCAAGGTTTCCCTTGGGATAGGAACAACGACATATGAGGTAACGGCTTTTCTGCGTAAGGGTGACTCGTGCCGGGTTGGGGCGGACCGAGCTGCGATCAGTCGATGTGTGTTGGGGGATAGAACGATAAGGGCCAGGTTCGTTGTAACTCAAAAGACCGACGGACACGAGGCCGTCGTGTTCTCGGAGGCCTGTCCGCAGCTATCTTGTCCCGCGATAGACCCAGACTTCGTGCATATCCTTTCGACCTTCAAGTTCAGCTGACGATGAAGCGGAGGCGGGGAGATTTGAACTCCCGAGGGACTTGCGCCCCAACCGGTATTCCAAACCGGCGCCATCGACCGGGCTAGGCGACGCCTCCCGTCCGCAGTCTACCGGGGGTTCGGGGGTGTAGCAGCAACCGCCTCGTTATGACCCTCTCGCGCTAGAAGCTGCGAACCCCCTGAAATAAAACCGGTTCGGGGGTGTAGCAGCAACCGTCTCGCATAAAGCGGTGGAGGTGGGATTTGAACCCACGGAGCCCGTGAAGGCTCACGCGCTTTCGAGGCGCGCCCGTTCGGCCGCTTCGGTACTCCACCGCCAACGATTATAGGGATTGCTGCTCGCCGCGCTTGCTGGCGAAGAAGGTCTGCAGTAGTTCGACCGAGAGCTCCGCTAGGACTTCCGACGTGACTTCACATCGATGATTCAGGCGCGGGTCTTGAACGATGTTGTAAAGGCTGTACGCGGCCCCCGCTCGAAGATCAGGGGCCGCGTACACAACCCGATCGAGGCGGGACGCCACCATGGCCCCGGCGCACATCGCGCAAGGCTCCATCGTCACGAATATCGTGCAGCCTTCGAGGTGCCAACTGCCTGCGCGTTCGCACGCACGTCGGATCGCGATGATCTCGGCGTGGGCAGTGGCGTCGTGCAATAGCTCTCTTCTGTTGTGTGCCGATGAAACGACTAACCCATCTCGCACCACAACTGCTCCAACGGGGACGTCATCGTGGACGAGTGCCGCGCGTGCTTCATCGAGCGCGAGCCGCATGAACGCTTCGTCACTCATCGAGGAGAGCCTCCTTAGTCTTCTTGGTGAATCCGAGCAGCACCTTTCCCCCTAAGTCGATGATGGGACGCCTGAGGTGTCGCGGGTCTTCGATCAAGTAAGCGATGATCGCGGCCTCGGTCATCCCTTCGACCTCAGCCCGCTTGGTCGGTGCAACCAGTTGTGATGCGCCGCCGGCTCGCTTCGCCAGATCTTTCAGTTCGGCAAGTGTGAATCGCTCGGTGAAGAAGTTTCGAACGTCGAATGCGTAACCATTGGCCGCGAGGAACTCCCGGGCATCTCGGCAACCAGTTCACCCGGGGCGCAGATGCAACGTGATCATGACTCGGCGCCGAACATGTCTATGCAGCCTTCAAGCCCAACTATCTCGACCTCCGGGCGGCTAGAAGCTAGCCATGCTTGCTTAGTGAGTTTGAACCTGACCACATCGACTACTTCTCCGCGAGGAGCAGCCTCATCGGTCCCATCGGTTTCGTATCCTATAGAAGCCGAAACACCGATCGACTGTTCGTTATCGGCCCATGCCGAACTGCGCGCCACCTTGGCTCCAAGACCGATGAAGGCGAAGTGGAGCATCGCCTGCCGCATCTGCTTGCCTAACCCCCTTCCTTGGTAAGGCGCCCCGAGCCATGAACCGCTTTCGACGGTTCGGAAGAGGGAGAAACGCTTGCCACTAACGTCCTGGGCTCCGACTGGCTCGCCATCGACGAAAACGGCAAGGCCAAGGCGCCACGAGTCCTTGTGCCAATCTGCTCGTCCCTTCCAGTGCCACTGCATGAATGCGCGCTCGAATCCAGGCGAGGAGCGATCGGTCCAGGGGTTAGCGAACGGCATCCGTGAAGGATCGTGGATCCCGGCGCGGGCCACTTCGATCAAAGCGGCAAGTTCGTCGTCGGTTGGGAGCCTCAATTCGAGATCTGGGGCTCGTACACCGAGGTCAAAAAGGGGCCAATGGCTGGTTTTCATCGTGAAATCAGCATATCCGCCCTAAACATCCGGAAAAACCGTACATAAGGGCGCGCGACTTAGCCAAAGCTTGCAGGAGTTTTGGTTTTGATGGCGAAACATTATCTTGCACAGCAATACGAACCAGATCTGGTAACGCCGCAACATCGGAAACAAACAAGGTGTCGAAAGACACGAAATGGATTCAGGGGAGGATACACATGAAAAGGCGCTTGGCTCTGCTTCTCGCTGGAATAGTTAGCACGACCGTTTTCATCGGCTTCGCCCACGCGGACACCATCCCCGCAGGCGAGTACTACGTAAGCACAGATGGTGGAGCATCAGTTTGGCACGAGAGCAATGGCCTCGAAGGTCTTCAGAAGGATGTCACGCACGTCCAGGACGCCGCAGACATCCCAGCGGACACCCAGGTCGCGTAATAACGAACTCTGTAAAAACGGCCCCCTACAGGGGGCCGTTTTTATTTGGCAGAGTGCCGGATGAAACGAATAAGAAGACATCTAGATCGCACCCACGTATGCCGCTCGCTGATCCAAGCCTCCGCCCCACCCTTCGCCATGCTGTGCGCGCGAGGCTTCGAAAGCGTCGGCCTCTTCCTTAGTCGCATCGACCGGTTCCCAGATCAATCGCAGTTCCGTCTCTTCGCCGACTTGTTCGAGTTCCACCG
>JBHELT010000054.1:0-34067 GCA_046262935.1 Actinomycetota bacterium
GTACCTTGAGATCTTCCACAATCGTCGTAGGCGCCACAGCGCGCTTGGCATGCTCACACCGATAGAATTCGAAGAAGGGCAACTCTCAGTTGTGGCATAAGGAATCCGGTTATTCGACTCCACGAAACCGGGGGAATAGCACCTTGAGTTGAGAGACTCTATGCCGCATGAGCAACCTCGTGCACTGCTTCGAACTCGATCGGGGTGAGTTTGCCGAGTGCACGTTGACGGCGCCGGCGGTGATAGGTCCTTTCGATCCAGATGATTATCGCTAAACGCAACTCCTCCTTAGTTGCCCAGCGTTTGCGGTCCAGGACATTTACTTGCAATAGCGCGAAGAACGATTCCATCGCTGCGTTGTCCGCACAGCTTCCGGCGCGACCCATCGAACCGATGAGCCCAGACGATCGAAGAGCACGCACGAACTTCCCAGCGCGAAATTGACTTCCCCTGTCTGAATGCACCACGGTGTTGATAGGAGACCGAAGAGCGATGGCGTTGCGCAGTGCCGCCACGGCTAAAGATGCTTTCATCCGTTCGTCCATGGAGTAGCCGACGATGCATCCCGAGAACGCGTCTTTGTTCGCGCACAGGTACAACTTTCCTTCCATGGTTGGGTGCTCCGTGATATCGATATACCAAAGGCGATTGGGCCTTTTGGCTCCGAACTCTCGACGCACCAGGTCGTCGTGCACAGGCTCACCGGGTCTTGGCCTGCGTCCCCTCTTGCGAGCAAGTACCGAGTAGATCCCATGGCTGCTGCACAGACGCTGTACCCGGTTCTCGCTCGTTCGGATGCCGTGCTCAGCACGAAGCTCATCGGCGATGAAGCGGTAGCCGAAGACCGGATCGTCATGGTGGATCGTGATCGCTTTGTCGACCAGGTGAGCATCGTTCCAGTCTCTGTTCGATATCGGACGGGCTTTCTACTTGTAATAAGCCTGGGGAGAAAACCCCAGTACCCGGCAGGTCACCACGACGGGGATTCCGTCAGCGGCAAGCTCGCGGACCAGCGGGTACATCATTTTGGGAGGACGCCCTGACCTAGATAGATCGCCGCACGGCGCAGCACCTCGTTCTCCTGCTCGAGCAAGCGGTTTCGCTTCTTGAGTTCGCGGATCTCTTTCTCTTCTGCGAGGGTGAGCCCGTCACGGGCACCGTCTTCGATCTCAGCTCGCCTCATCCAGCGATAAAGACAAGACTCGGCGATGCCGAAATCCTTGGCGATCTGGCTCATCGGAGCTTCTTTGCGTCGAGCAACAGCGACTACGTCGCGCCGGAACTCCGCGGGGAATCGTTTGGACATGAACTACCTCCTTTTTCGTGAGGGTCATCCTCACATAAGGAGTCAACCAAACCTGGGGCAGACCCAAGTTCTCCAGGTTGAAAGTAGACAAAATTCCTCTCTTCCCAACCGGCTCCCTGGTACCGATCCTTCAAGCGGCTAATGACCTCTTGGCCATTTTCTCCCCCGTCGACGAGAACCCAGGCCCTATTTCGATAAAGGGGCGCGAGGTGCACAAACAGAAACAAGCGATCGAAGTCATCGAACCTAGCCTCGACTCTGCTGACTCCTCCTGCCGCTACAGTTCGCAGACGATTTGCGAGCTCAGGCACGAACCAAGGAATCAAGTACTCGCGGATGATGCGTTCGGCGGACGACTCCTCAAGGAACAGCCACCCTTCCCACAGACTCAAGTCAAACGGGTCATACCCCAGTTCCTCAAGCACTCGCCAGCGGTCCTCGGACGATTCTCCAACAATTCGCATCTCCGAAAGTGGCATGCCACCATCCCACGCAAAAGTAACTTGATAGATTCGGCTCCCTGAAATCGACCCTAGATGTTTCAAAACAATGTTTGAATGCGTCGACACTACGAACTGATTGTGTTCGCTGCTTTCAATCATTAAGTTAAGCAGTCCCTTGAGGGCCTGAGGATGGATATCGTTTTCAGGTTCTTCAATTAAGAACAGTTTGTGCTTGGCGATGCACAGATTCGTTATGAGACCAAGGAGATTCGAAACACCCTCACCGAGCGCCTCAAGAGGGATCGAGTTTGTTTCGTCGACGATGATTGCTGCCTTCTTCCCATTAACAGAGGCAACAGCTCCCACGCGAAATCCAAGAATGTCGTCGCAAGCCTTGTTGTATGCAGGGTGAGATGGATGGTAAGGATTTGCCAAACGATCAACCTTCGCATTTAGGTACGTCAGATCTGCGCTTACGGATAAGGCTGCGCCTGCATTGACTGCCTCGGAAAATGCGACGGCCTTCCTCCGGGATAGGTACGGAATTATTAAGTTCGCTGGCTCGGATGCTCTGGAGGGTTGAATATTGCGACCATCACTGTTTTGGGCGGTTCGAACCTCGAGCCCCGCATTTGAGCCCGACGCCGCTGGATCCAGTTTTGGGATACGAATTAAGACGGTTGGTACATATGGACCCTGAGGCGCAAAAATCTCTCTGCCATCCGGAAGCAAATAGCCTGTGTCCAAATCCGTCAGACCAATTTGAAGTTGCGCTGCCCCCGCCCCAATTCGAACATCATCCGAGAGGATGTTGGGTGACTGAAGGAAATGCAATCCACGAATCAGGGTCGACTTACCGGAATTATTCGGACCAATGAGTACCGTGGCCCGGGCTCCTAGTTCAATCGCTCCTGAATCTGAGAATCCCCGAAAGTTAGTTACTTGAATGAACGAGACGCGCAAATGCCCTCTCCAATCTACAGACTGGAGGATACCCGTTAAGAGTTCGAGATCCGCATTGACCGTGCCTACATGGCTGCGCCCTTAACCCACGGTAGAGGGCCCGGCGGGATCTCCTGAGAGGATGCAAAGAGTGTGCGACTCAGGCTCGGGTAGTTTGCCTTTCGGTGTAAGTTATGCAATGATTTTTTTTGCATAACTATCCGAGGAGACGAAAACTTGGACACTGCATCGGTTGATATCTACATAAGTGACCTCGAGAAACTAGCTGAGCGTCAGCAGCGTGCCCTGGCGCAACTGGGCGACTATTCGACCAAGGTAATCAGGCTGAGAAAGCTCAGCTCTGCCCTGGGCCAGAAGCTGGTAGATCTGAAGAGCTGGAAGTCGGATCCTCCGGTTTACGTTCGCAAATCAGTTGGAGCGCGTCGAACAGTTTTTCACTCGACACGGGGCCCATGCGGACACGTCAAGGATCCAGACGACTACGAACGAGTACTTCTTGGGAGGGCGAAGAAGATGGGGCTGCAGGGCTGCTTCTCATGCGGCTTTCGGGCAAACCTTTAGTTGGCCATCGCTCTTTGCCTTCTTGACAGTTAGCACTCTCGGCGCGAGAGTGCTAAATCACAAGGGTGTAACTTAAATTCGAGGAGGGAACGATGGCTAAGAAAGCCTTTTATAGCTTCCACTATGCACCCGACAGTTGGCGGGCATCCCAAGTCCGCAACGTTGGCGCAGTAGAGGGCAATCAACCTGTTTCAGACAACGAATGGGAAAGCATCACAGGCAAGGGCGACGCTGCAATCCGTGCCTGGATCAATGGTCAAATGTCTGGCCGTTCGTGCGCTGTAATCCTTGTCGGACAAGCGACGGCCGGAAGAAAGTGGATCAACTATGAAATCCAGAAGGCATGGGAGGACGGAAAGGGCGTTGTCGGCGTCTACATTCACAACCTCAAGAACGCAAGCGGAAGCCAGGCGGCTGAGGGTCGGAACCCATTCGATGGCCTGAGCGTGAACGGCACCAAGCTTTCTAGCATCGTGAAGGCCTACAACCCCCCGTACACGACGAGCACTTATGTCTATGACCACATCAAGAGCAATATCGAATCTTGGGTGGATGAAGCAATAACAATCCGAAAGAAGCACTAGACGACACTCGGAACCCCAGATGTCCAAATACGAAGACTACGAAGCCTCACGCATCAGACATCTGGAAATGGTGCAAGCCGTCATCTCACGTCTCAGCAATGAAGGGTTTGTTGTCAAGGGATGGGCAATCACACTGTCCGCTGCCTTCCTCGGCGTCGCCGTGAACGTCGGAAGCTGGGTGATGGCCCTAGTCACCATCGGTCCAACAGTTGCATTCTGGGGCCTTGATACCTACTTCTTGCGTTCGGAGAGACTGTTTCGCGAGCTCTATGATTCAGTCAGAATTGGAGATGAAACCGTCGAACCATTCTTCATGTCGGCAACCGCTTCAACTTTTGTTGGCCCTCTGAGTGCACCCTCGTCGACGAGCATGACCTCTTGGTGGCAAACCTTCCGGAGACCAACCCTTGAACTCTTATATGGCGCGCTTGTCATCGCCGCGCTACTCGTGGCCTTTCTTCTTCTCATTTCGAGTCACCCAAATCCCCATTAGAGGTCACCACTGATATTGAGCCACGCTTCGTGGATTTCATTGGCCAAGCGCGCAAGGGCCCCGTTTGTCAGTCGCTCTCCCTCGGCGGGCCAAATAGGCCCAAACCCATCGGCGTGCCACCTAGGCACCAGGTGAAGATGAAGATGGAATACGGTCTGTTCGGCCGCTGAGCCGGAGGACGTAATCAAATTCATGC
Source organism: Actinomycetota bacterium (assembly GCA_046262935.1). Taxonomy (GTDB): domain Bacteria; phylum Actinomycetota; class CADDZG01; order JAHWKV01; family JAHWKV01; genus JBHELT01. The sequence continues at coordinate 4,547 of JBHELT010000054.1, forward strand.
CGTCAGGTTTAACGGCTTGGATTATCGCCCTTCCAAGGCCCGTGGCACCTTCCATTAGGCGTGATGCAATCACAGGCGGTGCTGACCAAAGATCCGGAGTGTGCAAACGTGGAATCAAGAGTGTGTGGCCTGGAGTGGCCGGCTCTTTCGGAAAGAATGCAATCCATTCTTCAGCCTCTGCGACAGCCTCGACACCACCGGTCCTACCTCGGGCAATCTCACAAAAATCGCAGCTAGAGTCTTCCCTGATCATGTTGACCTATCGGGACTTTTGTGGAGGCGGCGCCACCTTGGACAGGGAGGCCGACCTCATGAGGGGCGCTCGATAAAGTCGACGTCAACAGACCGGAGGAGCTCCATTTGAGAGAGGCGTCCTCGTACCTGTTCGAAGTAAAGAGGTTCGACTTCGTAACCTATAGACGATCGTCCGTTAGCGATCGCTGAAACCACGGTGGAACCTGTTCCAATGAAGGGATCAAGAACCCTATCTCCAACAAACGAAAACATGCGGATGAGACGGTTAGAAATTTCCACAGGGAAGGGGGCGGGATGGTCGCGCAACGACGCTCCTCGGATGTCGTCCCAGATTGTTCGGAACCATTTGAAGTAGTCCTCACTTGGAATGAAGCTTGCCTCTTCCATCTCACCCGACGGCGAGCGGTACCCGGGCTTCCGGAAGAACAGAATGTGCTCGGTATCGTTCTTGATGACTCCCCCCGGCAAGTTTGGCTTGCCGAGGAAACGCGTTGACCTGGAGGCCTCGAGCTGAATATTGGCCACCTTGTACCAGATGACTCCTTGGAGGTTGTCGAAGCCCAGTCGCCGGGCCCGAACGCGGATATCCGATGACAGCGGGAAAAGAAAGTGTCGACCGCCATTGCGTCGCGCTACGTTGACATCGCCGACCACGCAACAGACCCGGCCACCCGGAACCAGTACTCGAAAGCACTCTTCCCAAACCTTGTCGAGTTCATCAAGGAACTTCTCGTACTCATCTATGTCGCCAAGCTGGCTTGGATTCCCCGGCTCATATTCCTTGAGATTGAAGTAAGGCGGTGACGTGACAACCAGGTGGACAGATTGATCTGATAGCTCAGGCATCTGGCGGCAGTCGCCCAAGATGATCCGGTGGTTAGTCGGACCTTCTTGAAGATGCTCGCGTGGATTCTTCGCGGGTTTGGGTGGCAATCTCTACCTCCTGCCCGTCAGTGTAGCGATCGGGTGTGACGGAACCGCGGGTTTGCGGTTGGAGCTTCTTTGCCTTGTCACAGCCAAACTCCTTGCCGCTGCCCCAAAAGAAGGCCAAACTCTCCCCCATGCCGGTGCCGCAATCCTTCATGGACCACCTTCGAACAGAGGGGTACCACCCACGTTCGGATAAGCATTCCAAGGCTCTGGCTATGTCAATCGCCGAGGACCTCGTCCGCCACTGTCCACGAATCGCTTCCGACGCCGCCCTGGGCGAGCTGGTGTGGCAGTTCAACTACGACCTTATCTACGGTCACACCACCTGGAATACCGATCTGGCTATCGGACCGCCCCCGCCGCAAACGGAGATCCCTGAACCTGGACCCCTGGGCATGGCGAAGGCAAACCCATCCACGGTACGCATCGCAGTCGAAATCAAGGGCGTTATGACCGAGCATCGTAAGGCGATTAAGAATCGGAAACGCGATCTCGAAGCCCACCATGCGCATGTCCACAATTACGATTCTTCGACGATTGCTGGGGGCGTCATTGTGATAAACGCCTCGCCAACATTCTTGTCGCCACTCAGAGGTGGCGCTCTGACGACGCATCGAAATCCCGCCGACCTTGTAACTCACTGCGTGAATGAGGTTGGTAATATTTCTGCTACGGGTGGAACAAACCAGGTCGGTCTGGACGCTGTGGCCGCTCTGGTCGTTGACATGAGCAACGTGGAGCGTAACCAAGCTTCATTCTTGATCGCCCCGCCTGCTCCTCAGGTCGGCCATCCCGCTCATTGGGACTCATTCATTCAAAGAATCTGCAACGCCTACGTCACGCGCTTCGCCAAGGGGGATTAGAGCGCGCGCCACGGTCGATGCGAGACGTCGTACATTGCAGGTGAATATGCCCGTACCCGTCTAGGTCTAGCGCGCGGGCCCTTCATGACAACCCCCGCCGAATCGTTAGCCCTCAGTCTAAAGTCCGTTGCCTACGATCTCGTCGCAGCTCAGGTCATGAAGGTGCGACTCTTCGAATGTCCCTAACTGCTTGGAAGCGAGCCCATTTTCGTTTGCGCCATTGGCGCAGTCGCCCGGCGTGGGAGATCTGTCCACCACGTAGATGTCTAGTCGTCCGTTGCTGTCACCGGCGGCCACGTCATCGATCGCTGCGAGGGCCACGAAGCGTCCGTTGCCATTAAGTGATGGTTCCCTTGCGGCAAATCGTTTACCGGCGGGCGTAAGCGAGGCAACAGAGATCTGGCCCGACGACATGTCGTAGGCATACACAAATGGATCCAGAGGAGTCGGCCGCGTGTAACCCATTGGTGGAGGTGGCCAAAGCACAGCCGATGTGAAGCTGACAAATCTCCCATCTCCACTGAGGGCCGGTCGCCCGCAGCAGCCCGAAGGATCCCGGACGCCAGCGAGAGAGCGGACATCACGGGAGGCTCTCGTGGCAATCTGTGAATTCATGTCGCGAACGTAGACGTCACCGATTTGGTTGAGATCGCCAGCCTCGAGTCGATCCTTGCTCACAAAGGCAATCCTTTGACCGTCATCTGAGATTGCAGGTAGTGAGCCGTCAGATTGGACCCCCGCGAAATCGGCCGACACCAATCGTGTTGTACCAAGGGCGAGGTCCCGAACAAAGACGCTCTCGGAAGGACCGACTTCTGCAGTACCTATCACGCTTGCGTCTAGTTTGATAGTGGGCATGGAGGACGAGAAGGCAACGAACCTTCCATCGGCCGATATTGCTGGGGAATCTGCTCTATCTAGTTCCTCTCCATGTGTTCCGACCGACACCAGATCTGTGATACCGAGGGAGAGGTCATAACGATAGATTCCTTGATAGGGGCTCCCGGGAGTCGGCTGCTTAAACACAACGTACCGCCCGTCGGCCGAAATAGCCGGACTGTGAGCGTCACCGTCGAACGAGGGCACTCTTATAGTAGTGCCGTTGCTGACGTCCCGAACGAATACATCAAGACCTTGCTTCTTGTCGTCCGTTCCCATTGATCCGAAACATGTGAATGCGACGACGTTTCCATCAGCGGATACGGATGGACCCCAAAAATCAATACCGCACGAATCGTCCTGATGCGTCCCATCGACGCGTCTGGAAATCAGCTCCAGAGTTCTCGTAGCTCGATCGAAACGAAAGACATCGGGAAAGAAACTCTGGTCATCAGGATGCAGCCCGGTTGAAGCCGACTGGAACACCACGAACCGGCCATCACCGCTTATCGAGGGGTATTCAGCGTAAAAGTTATTTCCTTCTGTACCTGACGATGTGACAGATACTCTCTCGATCGAACCCGTATCGGCGCTTGCCGAGGGCAGAACGGCGAAGGCTAGTCCGACCAGCAGCGGGGGGAGAATTTTGCGGAAAACCATGTCTCAATCATTCGCCGCCGCAAACCCAAATCCTCCTTTCCTCATCTCAGTGACCGAAATGTCCAATTCCCTTTGTAGCCACGCGCAAGCGCAGCTGCCTCCCCCGGGGGGACCGACTCCTCGACAGATGCCCTATCGCGTCGCGCCTCCTCTAGGCACAAGGCGCGACGCGATTGAGCGTGAAATCGTTGCGCGTCGCGCTCGCGTCGCGCCTGCGTCGCGCCGAAAGTTGGGGTCCAAAACGTTACGAACGCGATGCTAACTCACCTTTGTGGGGTGAGATGAGAAAACATACACAGAGCGCTGAGATTTCAAAGGGACGGGAGGCCGAAGAGGGCCGACTCCAAAAACAGTATCCCGCCCAGTATCCCGCCCAGTATCCCGCCCACTATCCCGCCCAATCGCCAGTGGGCGGGGTCAGGGGTACCAATAACCCCAGGTCGGAGGACGTTTCACCCCGCCCAGTCGATGTAGGGGTTCGTTCTATATCTAATAGAACGAAGGATGCTTCTAAAGGTTCAGAGGCCAGAGCTAGGCGCAAGCCCAAAGAAACGATCTCGTTGACGCTTGAAGCAAAGCCACTACATCCAGAGGATCCGAGGTTCAGAGCCCTGCTAGAAGTCTTGTTCGGTTCCGATCGAAGTGTCGGTTCCACTTGGTACTCTCCGGCTCAACCCGCGGTTGGAGGTAAGGACTATGACGATGACTAAAGAAACCATGAGACCAGCCGTATACGTTCGGGTATCGACCGAGGAACAAGCCCAGACCGGGACATCGCTTCGCACCCAGATCGATTCACTCAAAGGTGACTTGAAGTCGGAGAAGGCCGTTGTTCCACTGCTGTTCATCGACGACGGCTACTCCGGCGCCACTCCGCATCGGCCCGGTCTCATGGAGCTCGAGACGGCCATCGCCGAGGGCAAGGTCTCTGAGGTCCGCATCACTGCACTCGATCGACTGTCACGCGATCTGGTGCTACAAGAGACACTTCTCAGCAGATGGGCTAAGCAGGGCGTCACTTTCATCTCTCAGCGCGAACCGGATCTGGGCCTCAACGATCCGACTCGGGTGCTCATCCGTCAGGTTCTGGGCGCTATCTCGCAGTACGAACGATCAGTGATCGCGGGTCGGATGCTCGCCGGCAGGATCGCACGAGCCCGGCAGGGTTACTGGCCTGGTGGCAAGGCGCCCTTCGGCCTCGTACTCGACGGTGAACCTCCGCGCGCAGTCATCGATCCAGACAAAGCTGAAGTGATTCGGGAAGCTGGCCTTCGGATACTCAAAGGGGAGCGGGCTGCTTGGGTCGCCGAGGATCTTAATCGTCGAAATGTAGAGGGTCCGGGCGGAAAGGGCTGGGAGAGCGGATATCTATCTCGGATGCTTCGAAACTCCGCCTACAAGGGTGAAGCTCGATATCGGGTTCGTGAGTTCATGGAACCAAAAACCAGGCGCAAGTCGGAGCATGCGGTCCGAGGGACCAAGAACACTGCACAGATTCGGCCTGAGGCAGAGTGGGTCACATTCGAGGTACCGGCGATCTTCACCGATGCGGAGTGGGAAGCCATTCAGACCGAACTTGGCAAGCGGGGAATGCCCAAACGCGAGGCAGAGGCGTATCTGCTTTCGCGCCGATTCGAGTCAGCTTGTGGAGCGAGCTACCACGGCAACCGTGGCAACGGAAACGCTCGATACCTATGTAGTCGAAGGATCAATCGCAAGAAAACCGGGGATGAGGACTGTGGTTGTTCGCAGGTGCCTGCCGAGCAGATCGACTCGGCGGTTTGGCGAGGGATCGCAGAAGTCTTGTTCGAACCAGAACGCCTTTCGGCTATCGCGCTCGAGGAGCTCCGACGCCGAGGTATCGCCGACAGCGAGGACAAGATGCAAGCGCGGCTTCGATCACTCGACCGAGCCATCGTGAAGAAGCGGGAGTCTCTAACCCGCCTCATCAGCTTCCATGCGGAGAACGAAACGCTCATCGAGGAAGATTTCGTGAGAGCAGCAGGCTCGATGCGGCGAAGGATCGAACAACTCGAACAGGAGCGCGCCAACGTGCTTCGTTTCCTGCCGGGGGCCCAAGCCTCAGAGGATCAGCGCGCCATCGAAGCCATCGCGTCAGAAGTGCGTGAGAGGCTTCAGACGCTCTCGTTCGAAGAAAAGCAAAGGGTTCTTGCGTTATTAGATGTCCGAGTCAATGTCGATGAATACGGGCACCTGAAGGGTTCCTTGAGTGCTCCGCAAGTCGATCAAAGGAAAGTAGCTAAGAATACATCCTCTCGATGACGTCGGCGTACTTCTCGTTGATGGTCTTGCGTTTCACTTTGAGGGTCGGCGTGATCTCTTCGGCATCTTGAGTGAAGTCCCGCGGCAGCACACTCCACTTCTTGATCTGTTCCGCGTGCGAAAGTTTCTCGTTCACCCTTTCGACCACTTTGCCGACCGCTTCCAACACCACCTTGTTCTCGGCCAGCTCGGTTATGTCGTCGAATTCGATGCCTTGTTCCTTGGCCCACTTCGGCACCACGTCAGGATCGAGCGTCAATAGGGCCGTCGGGAATGGACGCCGGTCCCCTATCACCACGGCTTGACCGATCAGCGGGTCGAACTTCAACTTGCCCTCGATCTCTTGCGGAGCGATGTACTTGCCACCCGCGGTCTTGATGAGGTCTTTCTTGCGGTCGGTGATCTTCAGGTAGCCCGCGCTGTCCAATTCGCCGACGTCTCCGGTGCGAAGGAACCCATCTTCAGTCAATGTTTCGGCACTTGCCTTCTCATTCTTGTAGTAACCCTTCATGACGTTCGGGCCACGCACCAAGATCTCACCGTCGCCATCGAACTTCAGTTCCAAACCGGGGATAGGGGGCCCAACGGTTCCGATGCGCGCCTTGCCTGGAGGGTTCACCGACGTTGGCGCGTTGTCTTCGGTCTGCCCGTAACCTTCGACCAGGTCGATGCCGATCGCGTGGATGAACTTGATGATCTCGGGCTCTATCGGGGCGGCCCCCGTGATCGCGAATCTCACTTGGTCCATCCCAAGGCCATCGCGGAGCTTCGACAGCACCATACGGTTCAGCACTGAGTAACGCAGTTTCATCATGAACGGCACCGGCTTGCCATCTTGCTCAAGAGCTACCTTCTCCAGACCAAGGGCGATCGCCTTTTCGATGAGGGCTTTGCGCTCATGCGCTGCAACCTTGGCTTTCACTCCCATGTAGAACTTCTCGTACACGCGCGGCACACCGATGAAGAAGGTTGGACGGCATTCCTGCATGTTTGGAAGCAGTTGTTCGATCGACTCGGCGAACCAAACATCAACACCGTGATAGATACCGCCCCAATCGGAGGTGAGTCTTTCGAAGATGTGCGAAAGCGGAAGGTAGGAGATGACCCGCTCGGCCCCCTCGTGGAAAGGAAGCACCTGCCCCAAACTTCCGAGCGTCCATGCGAATCCGCCGTGCGAAAGCATGGTTCCCTTCGGGTCTCCCGTCGTTCCAGATGTGTAAACCAAAGTGGCGAGGTCGTCGGGAACCACTGCCGCGATCCTTTGATCAAGGACGGAGGCATCGGCCTTCTCCTGCTCCCTGCCCAAACGGCGAAGTTCATCCAACGAGATCACCAATTCACTCTCGTCGGCCCCCTCACCGGTGAACACGATGACCTTGCGGAGCGATGGCAACTCGTCTTTGACCTTCAAGACCTTCTCGAGTTGGTCCAGGTTCTCGACGATCGCAACGCTCGACTCCGAGTGACCGATGACGTATTGGACCTGCGAAGGCGAGTTAGTCACATAGATGGGAACACTGACGGCCCCGGCCAGCATGATGCCGACGTCGGCGATATGCCACTCAGACCTGTTGGCTGAGAGCAAACACACGCACGCATCCTTGTCAACGCCGAGGCTGATCAGGCCATTGGCCACTTCCCTCGCCTGCACGCCGAACTCACGGAAGGTAGTTGGTTTCCACTGACCACTCTGCTTGGAACGAAGCGCAACGAAATCTGGTGTCTTGGCAACCCGGTTGAGGAATATCTCAACGAGGGTCTTCCCCGGCACGGGCATGGGTACCTCCCCTAGCTTGTCTTGTCTCTAGTCTAATAGGGCAAAGCTAAAGCACGGCCGAAAGGCGATTGGACGACACGAAGGCATCGGTCATATAGAAGGCCTCGCGAGTAAGGGCCCTAGTCTTGCGGCTGAAGACCACCGACAGTTCCCGTCGGCCATCGGGATAGTGAAGGAACACCTTGATCGTGCTGGCATCGATCTCGAACTCATTCCACGAGGACGGAGTGAGTCCACGCAGCCTCTTGGTAGAACACGTGCCCGAGTTTGCGATCAAGATCCCGTTGATCCCCCAGAAGAATGGGACATGTTTGTGCCCAGAGACGATCAGATCGATGTCGAGCGTGCTGAGATGCGCCAACAGGTCGCCTGCATCGTGAACGATATTTCTTTCACGACCAGTGCCAGGTATGGAGACCAGATGGTGATGGATCGCGAATATCTTGATGTCATCTGGGTCATCGAACTGCGAAACGATCCAGGGGTACCGGTCACGGCCAACGCGCCCTTCGTTGACGTCGGGTTCCGATGAATCAACCCCGATCACCGTGAATCCGGTTGCCCGAAGCCTCTCAGCCCTTTGACCATCGAATCCGACCCTGAACCGAGAGAAGCGGCTGCCGAAGAATCTTTCGAAGTGAACCCAGCCAACGTTTCGCGCGTCGTGGTTGCCCGGGATGATGAGTTTCGCAGGTTCTATCTGCGAGATGATGCCCGCGGCCTCGATGTACTCCTCTTCATAACCCGCCGCGGTGAGATCGCCTGCCACGATCACGACATCGGGTTGCATCTTGTTGATCGTTTCGATGATCCGGGCCATGAGGTCATGTTGGAAACTCTGTTCCCCGGCATGTATGTCAGAGATCTGAGCGATCCGAAGCGGAACATCTGAATACGACATGGTGCAGCCCTTCTTGGAGTCGGCCTGAGTAGGATATAGCCATGGACAAGAGAGTTCCCCACAGCCTCGTTCAAACGCTGGGCTCGCTGCCCGACTTCGCGGGACTGGACGAAGAAGACCTGCTGACGATCGCGGGCGAGAGCATGAACCTGGGATGGAACAGTGGCAGCATCATCTTCAAACGCGGGGACCAAGCAGAGGCCCTCTACCTGGTAGTAAGCGGCGAATGCTCCATCCACGATGGCGACCACCCGTCGGCTGGCGAAGTGGCGCACCCCAAAGCTGGCGACTCATTCGGCGAGATGTCGCTGCTGCTCAATGCAACGCACTCGCGGACCGCGACGGCGGTCACCGACTGCGAACTGTTGGTGCTCCCGAAGGAATCGTTCACCAAACTGCTCGACTCGAACCCCAAACTGGCCGCGCACTTCGCAGGCGTGGCCGAGGGAAGACATGCCCCTGCATTGAAGAACGCATCGTCTGCCTAGGTTCACCTGGGCCTCAGCCGCGTCGCTTTCTGAGATTCAACTGATGATTCAGCGAGTTTCTGGGCAGCCTGAGTTTGACGCGCCGCGAGTTCGGCAGTCAGTTGCGTGATGCGCGTTGATACGTCTGTGGTTGAGACCGAATACGACTTGCTTGCCTCTGGTTTGGTTCTGAATTGGCCCTGAGCCTGGGCTTTCAAGAACGCATCGGTCTTGTCGAAAAGTTCCGTATACATGACGACCCCGCGAGAGATCGGCTCATTCATCTTTCCGAATAGAACGAAACTGTCGATGAAAGTCTGCAGTGACCTGTGGAGTGCGACGAGGAAAGCCGAGTCGGCCGACGATCTCACCAGGACCCGAAGCCGGGAGACAAGAGCCAAATCTTGTCGGGCCTCGGTGATGATCTTCAGCGTATCGCGGGGCAACACATTGACTGTTGCCTCAGCTTTCTTGCGAATCTCGCCGATCCCTGCGAACTTGGTTCTTGCCTGATCGATGCCCGATCCATCTGCCACTCTGGCCAATTTCAAAACGTCTTCTAACGAAACGAAGTAATCGCGGATGATCACGCGATGCTTCTGCCAAGTGTCTTGCAGGGTCTTCAGATGCGAGGATCGATCGTTCAGCTGAGCCTTGATGCTGTTGGCTTCGCGTTTGGCTTGTACCGATGGCAGGCGATAACCGGCGATGACCATTGCGCCCGTGCCCAACGCGATCACTGCGCAATAGGCGGCGAGGCCGATGCGAAATCTCCTGAAGGCCACCTACGCTCTGGTTCGCCGCTTAGGCTTCGGTCTGGTTGACCGTTTAGTTGAATTAGCTTTGCGTTTGGCCGTCGTTGTTTTGCGTTTGGCGGTGGGCTTGCGTTTGGCGGTGGGCTTGGCTGGCGGGGCCCCCGAAGCCCGCGACCCCCTTGATGTAGACCGTCCCGAGTGCCAGGCAAGTTCATTGGCCACTGGATTGAGCGGCTCTACTTCCCGAGAGTTCGGGTGATAAGAGAATCTCGCTTGCCTACGTGAACCTCGCGATTGGTAAACGAAGCTCACGTGCCAGTGACCGTCGCGGCGCAACGCCGACCAAGAGTCATCGAATACTTCAGGATCGATCATGATCCGCTTGGACTCGAGGTTCGCCATGATCGCGTCGCCGACGGGAAGGGCCGACGGGCCCAGCCTTGGCTTGGCGATGGTGCCGGCCCGTACCGCTTCGACTACCCCGGCTTTCTCGGCCAAGATCGGCATATTGAAGCGTTCTACCCATGAAACATCTGTGTCGGCAAGTTTTGCTACCTGCTCAACGGTCTTGCCCTGACGCAGCAATGCCTGAACGTCGCGCGGCGTGAGCAGGCTCGACCTATCCGACGGAGTTTCGGCCACTGGTGCAGCTGCCCCCGTTCGCGCCTCTTCTTCGAGCCGAGAGACCTCCTGGAGGGTGCGCTTGAGTCGCGGGTCGACTGAGACCACGTAACCGCCACTCTTTGCACCTTTGCGGGTAGCGAAGATGAGGTTCTTGAGGTCAGTGGTGAAACCGACCAGATGCAGTCTGACCATCAGTCCTCCCGGCCCGGTGTCGGTCGCCCGCGTGACCCCTTTGGGACACACGAGTCATAACTCCGGAAGGATAAAGGATTGGACTCGCGGTACTCAGGATTAGCCTGTTCGGAGGGCCACGTTCAACCGGCCTTCTTTTTGAACTTGATCACTGGAGCGAGGCCAGCCTCCTGCAGGTATGTGACGGCATGCTGTTCCTCGTCGTCCATCTCGATGGGTTGATTGGCATTGGAGATGACCGCCATAACGAAGCAGTCTTTGCAATGAGGCGTGTTCTGCATCTCACATTCGTTGCAATCGATGATCATCGCGATCGTTCCTTTCTCTTAGCGGGGCGATGGCGGACCGGAACCGGGAGCCCCAGATTGGTGAAGAGCTCACCTTGTTTAGGTTCAACGAGCGCGTCTTCGTAACCGCGCAGGTAAGCCATGCGCAGGATCCAACCGAGTGCACCCAACTCGTCATCGACGTGGATCTTGGAACTGAACAGGGCAAGCCACACGTCAGCCAGGCGGGGATCGAATTCCAAGGAGATCGCGTCGGCGCCGGGGAATGCTGCGTCGGTTTTGCCTGCGACACCGCTGGCTTGACCGTGCGGATATCCGCCGGGCTGGCCGGTGCCGTGCTGACTCTTACCGTTCTGACTCTTATCCATACCGTCCTCCTTTAACTATCAACACGTTAGAAGGAGGTACTGACAAGATCAGGGGCCCAGAAGGCCCCTGACGGAAAAAAGTGAAAAAAGTTTTAGATCAGTTCATCGAAAGCAAAACACCTAGCTGCTTGAAGTCTTCAACGAACGATTCCTTGGAGCCGCCTGTCAGTTCCGCGAGTGACTCGATGTCGCGCTGGCGCACGAAGACCAGGCTCTGGCCCTCCCCATCTCCTCTTTGAACCTGTATATAGGTGAGGTACTCAACCAGCGGCTTGTAGGCGGACTGCTCGAGTCCCTTCAGGCGGTCGAGGTCGAGGCCAACCCGGTTCGGAGCCTCAGCGGCAGCAGCGGCTTTCAGGGCTTCAGGGTCGGGTTCACTTCTGCGCTCTTCCATGGGGAGTACCTCCTCATACGACGCGCCAAGGATACGCTTGGCCAACATCGCGACCCCAGCGATCCCGGCGATCTTCCAGACAAAACTCAATCGCTTCATGTAGTGACCTTAGCACCGCAGAGAGCGCGCATCTAGAGGCAGCGCCCCGTTAGGTATGAGATGTCCACATTTGGCGAGGCTCAGATAACTCCGCCGGCCCTCAAAGCCTCGATCTGGGTCTCTGAAAGACCGACTCGGGCGTACACCTCATCGTTGTGCTGTCCAAGGTCAGGGGCCGAGCGTCTCACCGACCCGGGGGCCCCTGCGAGCTTTAGCGCCACCCCTAGCTCCTTGAACGGGCCGAACCCCTTGAGCTCCTTCTCCGTGATCATCTTTCGAGCCAGGACCTGAAGGTCGCGCGACATCTCTTCGAAATCGTTGATGGGCGCAACGCAGGTTTCAAGTCCCGACAGGATGCGAACCCATTCGTCCCGAGGTCTTTGAAGGAAGGTTTTCTCGAAGATCGCATGCAACTGCTGCAATCTGTCACCCGACGCGTATTGCTCGGGGATGAGGTCCTCAAGCTCGAGCGCGCGACATAGCGTTCCCCAGAACTGTGGCTCCAATGCACCGACCGATAGATGCTTGCCATCGCCGCAACGGTAGGTCCGATAGAAAGGGTAACCACCGTTAAGTAAGCCCTCGCCCTTTTTCAGTTGAGGTGCCCCGGCGAACCAAGGTGCGAGGTGCAACGCGAGCCATGACAACGAGGCGTCCATCATCGACACATCGATGAACACCCCTTTGCCACTCGTCGCCTTGCGAATGAGCGCAGAGAGAATGCCCACCACTGCCATCATGGAGCCTGAAAGATCGGCGATCTGAACACTCGGAACAACGGGATCGCCGCCCGGTTGTCCGGTCGCACCTAATACCCCTGATATGGCGACGTAATTGATGTCGTGTCCGGCGCGATCTCGATATGGCCCGTCTTGGCCGTATCCAGTGATCGCGGCATAGATGAGATCGGGCTTAGCGTCGCAAAGTTCCTCGTAACCAACGCCGAGTCGCTGCATGACCCCCGGCCTGAAAGATTCGATCAATACATCTGCGTCGGAAACGAGTCGTTTCAAAAGATCAGGACCGCCATCGGATTTGAGATTCAAAGTGACACTCTTCTTGTTGCGGTTAAGCACCAAGTGGGCCGCACTCATCTGGCCAACCATTGGGGGCATCCAGCGCACATAGTCGCCGCGTCCTGGTTCTTCGACCTTGATCACCTCGGCCCCCAGGTCGCCCATCAACATGGTTGCGTAGTTGCCAGGCTGAAGCCGGGTGCGGTCCAACACTTGGACGCCGTCGAGGGGGCCAGTCATCGTCAAGCGGGGTCCGGCGAGCCCTGAGGCGCTTCACCATCCAAAGGATCGGCCGTCCGGATCGAATCGGCTGAGCCGCACCAACGGCAGACCACCTTTTCGATCTGCAGGTCGATCACTTCTTCGTTCGTCTCGGTGAGTTCACCGCCGAGCGAATAGTGGCGGAAAACCTTCGAGCGCTTGTTTTCGTAAACGTCGAAGCGGGTCCGGTTGCCGCATGCATCGCAACGATAACCATGTTGCGCCTGCTGAATGGCGGAGTGCTGAGCAACGGGGGGGCCGGTTTCTTCCTGCATCGGGCGATTGTAACTAGTCGTTGCCAATCGAACGTATGTTCGCTTACCATGAGGCGATGACTTCCCCCCGCCAGAGTAGTTTCGAAGACCTCGGAACCTCGCTGTTCGACACCACTTTCACCGTGCTCGACATCGAAACGACCGGTGGATCTGCGAGCGCCGACACCATCACCGAGGTGGGAGCGGTCAAATCTCGCGGCGGAAAGATCATCGGCACTTTTCAGACGCTGGTCCGCCCCGCTGAGCCGATCATGGCTTCGGTCGAACTGCTAACAGGGATCAGCGACGCGATGGTCATCGATGCGCCACCGATAGAAGAAGTTCTGCCCAACCTTTGGGGGTTCTTGGATGGCTCGGTACTGGTCGCCCACAACGCACACTTCGATGCAGGCTTCCTAGAGAAGGCATTCACAAGATACGGATACTCGGTCCCCTTCGACAAAGCCGTATGCACATTGCGCATCGCCAGACGATTGCTGCGCGGCGAAACCATGAACATGAAACTCGAAACCCTCGCGGCTTCGTTCGGCGTTGCCACCCGGCCCTGTCACCGCGCCTTCGCCGACGCCAAAGCAACATTCGAGATCTTCCATCGGCTGCTCGAACTAGCGGGCCCACTCGGCGTTGTGACCAGCGACGACCTGTTCGCTTTCCAACGCGAAAGGAGCAAGCCGTACCTGAGTAAGATCGCCCTTGCAGCCCGCATACCAAGGAAGCCGGGCGTCTATAAGTTCATCGATCGAACGGGAAAGCTGCTCTATGTCGGAAAGGCCAAAGACCTGCGCTCGCGGGTGCGTTCTTATTTCTACGGCGATGAAAGGCAGAAGGTTTCGAACCTCATCTCTCAGACCGCAAAGGTCGAGTTCGAGAAGATCGACTCGCCCCTTGGGGCCGAGGTGCGTGAACTGCGGCTGATCCAAAGCCATCAACCCCGCTTCAACCGAAGGGGCAAAGACAACGGCAAGCGGCCTGCTTGGATACGAACAACCGAAGCTAAGGTCCCCCGGTTCGCCATCACATCGAAACCGCAAGGTCCCGAAGCGCTTGGACCTTTCACCAGTCACGCAGGGGCGAAGGCATTCCTCGAGGCCATCCAGGAGGCAGCACCGGTGCCGCGATGCACCGACCCGGCCAAGAACCCCAATGGGTGCGCGTTCGGTGCGATGGGTAGATGCCTTGCCCCTTGCCAGTTGAAGAACGTCGCCGCGCACAGATCGATGATCGAAGCCGTGAGTTACGACATGGCAACGTCGGGGAGACTGTGTTTTGAGTCGTTATCGGACCGGATGCAGATGTACTCCGCTTGCCAGCGATACGAAGAAGCCGGAGTCGTGCGAGACCGCATAGACACGCTGACTCGCTATCTGCAAACGCGAAGAGCCATAGAAAACTTAAGACGTGCCGGCGATCTTGTTATCAGCGTCGCTTTAGGTGACGACCGAAATGAAGTGATCGCCATACGCGACGGGCGGTTGGTGAGCGCCGACGTCAACGCTACCGGCGCCGACCCTTTGCCGTTGTTCATTGCATGTGAAGGGCCGAGCGGCGACCCTGCCCATCACGACGCCGAAACACTTTTGATCCATCGGTACCTTTTGAAGGTTGGAAGTCAAGGGGCGAGGGTTGAGCACTGCACAGGGGTTTGGGCGGAATCGATTGAAAGGCCCCCGACCTTGGCTCTACAGCCGGTTGGAAAAGTCGATAAGCATGTCGAGCGATTCGCGCGCTCGGCCTGACTCGATCGATTCATTCGCTTTCGCAACCGCCACCGACAGATCTTGGACCATGTCATAAGCGATCAATGCGCAAGCGGCGTTCACAACGACAACGTCGCGTGCGGGCCCCCGAGTTCCTGAAAGCACTTCGAGTGCGATCTTGGCATTCTCGGTTGGGGTTCCGCCTCTGAGCTCGTGGGCCTCAGATCCTTCGACGCCGAAATCTTCAAGCACAAGTTGGAACGATTTGACTTCGCCATCGTGGATGGCCCAAACATCACTTGGCCCTGTGGTTGTAACTTCATCGAGCCCATCTGAGCCACGGACCACGAGCGAATGAACAGTTCCAAGTCGCTTCAACACCTCAGCCATCTTCGGGGCCATGACTTGGTCGGGAACGCCGATCACCTGATGAGTCGCCCCAGCAGGGTTCGTAAGGGGGCCGAGGAAATTGAAGATGGTCCTTATACCGAGTTCACGCCGAAGGCCAGCCGCGTGTCGCATAGCTGGGTGGAAGATGGGGGCGAAGCAGAAACCGATGCCCGCGTTCTCGATGCATGTGGCCACAGCCTTCGGTTCGAGTTCGAGCTTTACGCCGAGTTCTTCGAGAAGATCTGCGGACCCGCAGGCACTAGATGCAGCGCGGTTGCCATGTTTGGCGACCTTGGCTCCCGCCCCAGCGGCAACGAAGGCTGCGATGGTGCTCACATTGATCGTGCCAGCTCTATCGCCCCCCGTTCCGCACGTATCCAGAACAGGGAAATCCACTGAGATCTTCTTCGAGAACCTGCGCATGGTCTTCACCAGTCCCAAGATCTCATCAACGGTTTCGCCCTTGGCCCGTAGGGCAGATACGAATGCGCCGAACTGAGCCGGTGTGGCTTCGGCTTGCATGATGCGCTCCATGGCCCAAGAAGACTGCGATTCGTTAAGGGAGTTACCCTCCAGAAGCGTCGTCAATACGTTCGGCCAACCCGTGTCAGACATGTGGAGATTCTAAGGCGCGTTGGTAGCGATACTTCCTGAAGTTCGGAACGACCAGCGCCATAAGCGCACATCCGACGATGCAAGCGATCCCTCCGGACACAACCGAGATGGGCGCATCGAAGGCCTCTGCAACCAAACCGGCCTCGAAATCTCCAAGGCGCGGTCCCCCGGCGACCACCAAGATGTGAACTGCATTGGCTCTCCCCCGCAACTCGTCGGGTGATTCGGTTTGCAGCATGGTCGAGCGAAATACCGCCGAAACAACATCGGCCGCACCAGCGAAGGCCAGAAAGAACAGCGCCAACAAAAGACGGTTGCCCACCAAGCCGAAAGCCGTTATCCCCGCGCCCCAAAGGGCAACCGCGATCAAGACTGCGGCCCCCTGCCGCTTCACCTTCGACACCCAACCCGAAGTAGCCGCGGCGATGATGCCGCCCGCGGCGGGGGCCGCGAACAGCAGCCCAACGACCTCGGCCCCGCGATGGAACTGCACATCTGCAAGGATCGGGAACAACGCCCGCGGCATACCAAATGTCATAGCGATCAGATCTATGGCAAAGGTCGACAAGATGAGTTTGCTCCCCTTCAAGAAACTAAGGCCCTCGCCTATCGCTCTGAATCCCGATGAAGTTGTTCCTTCCACAAAGACGGGCTTCATCGGCCGCATTGCTAGCGCCGCGTATATGGATGCGGTGTAAGTGACGAGGTCGACTAGATATGCAACCCTCAAACCGAACTGAGCGATAACAACTCCAGCGATGGCCGGCCCAACGAGCATCGTGGTGTTCCACATGACTTGATTGAGCGCGAGCGCGCTTGAGATCTTGTCTTTGTCGACCAGGTTAGGAAGGATCGCCGAACGAGTTGGACCCGAGAGCCCCGAGAAACCAGCTGATAATCCAGCAGCTGCATATATCAAGAGCACAGGGGTCTTGTGCATGAACGCGGCGGCTACGAGCAATGCGGTCGAAGTTGCGATGCCGAACTGAGTGAAGATGAGCATCTTGCGTCGGTCGAAAACGTCGAGGATGGAGCCCCCACCGATCGCAACGACAGCGAGGGCGACCAACTGAACCAGACCAACAAGGCCAACAGCCGCCGCCGAGTGCGTTAGCCGGTATATCTGGAAAAACACCGCAACCGTGGTTATCTGTCGTCCGGTCTCCGATATCAAGGTGCTCGAAAAGAGCAGTCGATAATCGCGCGACTGCTTTAGCGGAGAAAGGTCAACTGCGAAGCCGCGTAATCGGTTACGCAAGGGCATGCACCAGTCTCCTTCAGGTAACCGACAACTGAGCCAACGCTGGCCTTATGTCTTGTTTGATGGTCATCGCCGGCTTGAAAGGGTCACCGACTCTTTCTATGCGTTCGAAGATGGTCTTTAAGTTGAACTGCTCCGGGAAGAACTCCTCGTCCAACTCCTCCCAAGTAACTGGAGCAGAAACCGGGGCCCCCGGATAGGGCCTTACGGAATAGGGAGCAACCAAAGTCTTGCTCTTGGCATTCTGATTCGCATCTATGTAGACCTTGCCCGCGCGCTTGGGCTTTGATGCTTCCAAGGTCACCTTCTCGGGGTAAGCGGAACGGATCAGACCACCGAGCGCCGAACAGAACGCTCTCACCTCGGGATAGGTGTGGCCTTGGACGAGCGGGATGAAGATCTGGATCCCCGACCCACCAGAGGTCTTGGGAAACCCTTTGAGGCCGAGTTTGTCGAGAAGCACTTTGACCAGTTTGGCTACGGTACGAACGTCTTCGAACTCGATGGGTTCGTGAGGATCGAGATCTAACACTGCGAAGTCTGGCTCATCCAGTTTGGGCCACTTACTTGTCCATGCATGCACCTCGACGCTTGCTATCTGGGCAAGCCAAACCAGCGTGCTCGCATCGTCGACGACCACGAAATCGATGGTCTTGTCCTGCGACTTGACCGGAACGGTTTTCACCCAGTGGGGGGCGCCTTTGGGGCACTGCTTCTCGTAGAAGGCTTCGGCGTAGATACCCTCGGGCACGCGTTGCATGTTGACTGGCCTGTCTTTCAAGAAGGCGGCCATCAGCGGGGCGACGTTGAAGTAGTAGGAAGCTAGGTCGAGCTTGGTGATGCCGTCGTCCGGGAACAGGACCTTGTCGATCGAAGTGAGCCTTACCTCGCGGCCCGCGTGAACAAAGAAGTGTGCATTGGATCGCTTGTCGAGTTCGAGCTGGTAAGGGACATAGGTGGTCCCGCCCTTTGGCTTTTCTTTCGGCCCCGCCGCGACGAGCGGAGCGCCCATGCTCTTTAACTCCTTCAAGATCGCTGAATGCGAGGCGGCCTCCTTTTGTTCAGAGATCACGGTGATCGCGATGTCGAACGCGGAAACTCCTTTCAAGACATTGCCGATCCGCAGCGTGCCTTCACCATAGGGAACATGACTGAGTTCCCCGGCCGGCCCGAATCGGTTGTCGCTGAAATGCGTATGCAATGGCCAAAGGTGCTCTGGTCCGAAGTTTTCGACAACGAAAGAGAAGAGGGCTCGCATCGCCTCAGGTGAAGTGAGTGAACCGTTGGAAAGCGCATGAACATGGCCATAATCAACGACAACGGTAGCGAACGCGTGGTTGCCAACTTGTAGCGCGATGTCGCCCAGGCTTCCGTACTGCGACTTGCGACCGCAGGTTTCAAGTCCGAGCTTCACACCAAGGTCGGCGACGCGTGGGCCAAGAGCGGTCAGGGCAGAATCGACTTGCTCGTTCAGTTCTTCGGAACTGGCATCACCCTTTGATCCTGGGTGACAAACGATCACGGTGGCCCCCATCTGCGACCCAAGCTTGCAAGCATGGTGAAGGGCCCCGAGATGCAGTTTCAGTCGATCTGGCTCTTTGGTCGTTAGTTGCGCGAAATAGGGGGCATGCACCGACAATGCAACCCCGTGGTCGCGGGCAATGTCACCAAGTGTCTTGGCTTCGGGTTCCTTGAGGGTGAATTCCTTAACGAACTGCACTTCGCACGCCGCATATCCCCCTTCGACCACGGCCTTGATGGACCCAACCAGGTCCTTTGTATCGGGCAGGCCCGCATGGCCGAACCTGAGAGAGCGAAGAGACAGCGTGCAACTCCTTCCAGATGGCGAGCCGGGTGTCATGAAAAGCCCGGCGCGGTAGTGTTCGGTCGTTCAAGACAAACCTACCAGGGCACGATCGGAGTTCTGATGAGAGCGGCAGTACTTCATTCCTTCGGTACAGACCTTGTCATCGAGGACGTCGATATCGCTGATCCAGGCCCTGGTGAAGTCAAGGTCCAGATCAAAGCAACCGGAGTTTGTCATTCCGATCTACATTGTAGAAACGGCGGATTTCCTGTTTACAACCTGCCTTTGATACCGGGGCACGAGGCTGCAGGTGTTGTTGTCGAAATAGGCGCGGGGGTTACCAAGGTGAAACCAGGGGACCACGTGATAGGTCTTTGGATCCCCTACTGTGGTGTCTGCTGGCACTGCACCCACGACGAACCGATCAATTGCACCGATGTGTCTGCCCGATACGGTTTGAAGCGCGATCGCACAACGCGTCTCAGCCTTCGCGGCGAGCGGGTTCATCATGGAATGGACGCGGCGACCTTCGCTGAGCAGGCCATCCTCGACGAAAACGCGGTTGTGAAGATCGATGACGATGTTCCTTTCGGCGCGGCGGCGCTGATCGGATGCGCTGTAGCGACCGGTGTCGGTGCGGCGATAAACACAGCTCAACTCGGGCCCGGAGCCAGGATCGCCGTCATCGGATGCGGTGGAGTGGGCCTGAACGTGATCCAAGGCGCCCGCATCGCGGGGGCCGAGCAGATCATCGCCATCGACCAGATTGACTCGAAACTCTTGGCGGCCAAACGGTTCGGTGCAACCGACGTGATCGACGCATCCCAGACCGATGCGATATCGGCCGTCATGGAGATGACCGGCGGCATAGGCGTTGACCACGCCTTCGAAGTCATAGGACTTCATAAGACACAGAAAGATGCGATCCGGATGATCCGCCGCGGCGGTTACGCGGTCTTCGTCGGTGTGTCTCCTATGTTCTCAGCGATGGAGATCACTCCTGGCATCATGACCCTGTTCGGTCAAAGCATCCTTGGCAGTTATTTCGGCTCCGTCGTTCCTGAGCGCGATTTTCCTAAACTTATATCGATGTGGCGGGAAGGCGTTCTCGACCTCGAAGGTCTCATATCAGGAAAGGGCGGGCTCGAGGACATAAACCATGCATTTCAGCGGATGGAGACCGGCAGCATCTTGAGAACGGTGATCGAACCCTAACCCCCCACCCAGAGCGACATCTCAATCAAGTCTTCATAGCCGTACGAAAGTTTGGCGTGTCTCTTTCTCAGCCCTTCGCGGATGAATCCCTTTTTCTCATACAGGGCGATCGCAGCCTGGTTGTGAGGAAACACGTTCAAGACGATCTTTTCGACATCGAAGTCGTGGGCCCAATCGACGGCTCCATCGATCAGCCCTGAGCCGACTCCGATCCTGCGATGGCTAGCAGCAACACTCATCCCAAGTTCAGCGATATGCGACCAGGCACCCTTTTGCCTGAACATCGTCGTTTGTCCAACCACCTTTTCCTGCTCAATCGCTACGATCGATGCGGAGTCCTGTGTCCACGATTCGTAGCGCAGGTGTCGAACCAGCGCGCGAGACTTCCCCCCTACGTTCTCCAATGCGAGGAACCTGCCCTCTTCGGACACGGTGCGCAGAAGAGCGATCCAACCGCCAGCGTCTTTCCCTGTCGCAGGTCGGATGTGGATCTGTCGGTCAGTTCCCGCCGGTCGCAGGACCCTTGGCTTTGGCAGAGGATCCTGTTGGTTCAGCTCGATCCAGCCGGTGGTGTCTCCGAACCGCTTTCACCTTCAGGACCGGAACCCATCGGCGGCTCCGAAACTGGTGGAGTTTGCGAACCGCCTTGCTCTTGTGCACCCGAACGCATGGTCGGCTCCCAAGCCGGTGAAGCTTGCGGTGCCGCAGGTGGTGTGGGTGCCGCAGGCGGTGTGGGTGCCGCAGGTGGTGTAGGTGTCATCAGCGATTCGGGTTCAGATGGTGGCGGGGGCGGCATCATCGATGACTCGCTAGAAGCCCACTCAGATGCCGTCGATGCGGTCGTCACGGTCGCCAACTCTTCGATGTCGCCATCGTCGCCCTCGATATAGGCAACTTCCACCTCAACGCCATCCAGAGTGTCTTCCTCATCAAGGAAGAATGTTTCGTACAGAAGCGATGCCAAAAGCGCGCCGAGGATCGGACCTCCAACCCAGACGTACCAGTCTTTGGCGATGTGACCTGCCGCGAGCGCTGGACCGAACCACCTTGCCGGGTTCATCGCTGCTCCGGTGAACGAACCACCGGCGAGTATGTCGAAGGTGATGACTAAACCGATCGCGAACGGCGCGATGTTCTTTGGGCCCTTGCGGTCGACCACTGTCCCCCAGATGACCAAAACAAGGAAGAAGGTCAGGATGACCTCGATCGCGGTGCCGCTGAAGGGCTTGATGCCAGTGCCAAGTGCTACCGCGCCGCCTCCGCCGAAGCTGAAGATGTTCGCCGGCACGAGACGCTTCCACAAGAATGCGGCTGCGGTTGCTCCTGCGAGTTGGGCGACGACGTACCCGATGAAATCGGTGAACTTGATGCGCCTCGCAACCAAGAACGCGAGCGAAACAGCTGGGTTACCGTGTCCGCCAGAGATGCGACCAACAGCGGCGATGCCGATTCCGAGCGCCAAACCGAAGGCCAGGGCGATACCGAGGAGCCCCAGCGAGTCCTGAACCAGAACCTGTTGGCGATACTGATCGACCAGGATCGCACCGACCCCGACGAAGACCAAGAAGAAGGCCGTGATGAATTCGGCCAGATAACGTTTCAAGCTGAAGTCCCCTTTCGTAGTGAAAAACCCAAGCGACACTAGGGACTATAAGGCCGCAGGTCAAGAAGCTCAGGCTTTGATAAGGCCACGGCCACGTCGCCGTTGACTGCAAGACGGCCCCCGCTGGGGCCGCAGGAAACGGCCTACCTCAGGGCCTACACCACAGCCGGGTCGAGCAGGAATAGACCAGCTACTTTGCCGTCTTGGGAGAGGCTCACACGGAATTTGAGCTCGCCTTTTTCGAAAGTAACCGGGATATCTACAACCGTCATGCCGTCCAAGGTCTTGGTCGAAGCCTTGCCCGATGACACGAATCCTGCGAACTGATCAGTGATCGACGATGAAACTTGCTCGAGTCGTTCCTGACTAAGTGCGTCGAGCATCCGCTCGTCGAAGTCCGTGCGCACCGCGTCCCACCGCTTGGCGATGTAGTCGTCCAATATCGATTCGGCCAATGCCTTAGCCTCTTCGTCTTGCATGATGTATCCCTCCCTGCACTCGCCCCATTAATGCCACTTCCGATCTACTGCGACACGCTTACCTGCCAAGCGCCGATGGCACTCGATTGGGAGACGAAATACGGATAGACGGTCCCCGTTAGCGAAACCACATCACCGACGAACAGCGAACCTGAAGTCGATGACGAACAGGAACGGCTCACCTGTGAGACGAAAGTGCAGAAATATCGCCAGTAGTTGGTCGAATCCTTCTTGATCTCAAGCGAAATGGTTCCGGTGAATTCTGCCCCCACGCTGATGAGTGCCTGATTGTTAAGGGCAAGCGCGAATGACTGGCCAGCACATGACTTATCTAAGGGAGCCAATCCGGAGCATTGACTGACAACTGATGCTGCAGAAGCCGCAGGGATCAGTATCGAGATCGTTCCCAAGATCAAGATCATCAACACACCCAGACGACGGATACGACTCATGACCACAAGGTTCGACGCCGTCCGCCCGAATCCTTCTTTTGAAGGGGTTTCATGAGGCTTTGGGCAGTCTCACGGCGAAACACGAACCCGAGGGTCGATTCGGCTCGTACCAAGTCTGCCCACCGTTGGCCTCGGCCAGGCCCTTTACTATCGACAGGCCAAGGCCCGTCCCCTTTTGACTAAGCGTATTGGGGTCGTCGCCGCGGGCGAACTTGCCGAAGAGGCGAGGGATGAAATCGATCGGCACTCCCACCCCTCGGTCTTTAACCCTGATCTCGATGAACCCATCCGCCTGCAGCGCCTCGACCGTCACAGGGGGTTGGCCGTACTTGAGGGCATTGCCCACGTAATTGACCAAGATCCTCTGCAGGTGGTCTGGATCTGCGACCACGCTCAAACCATCGGACCCTTGGTAATCAACCTCAGACGCTCTGTCGGCGAAGTCTTCGATGGCAGTTTCGAAAGCGTTGCGAAGCGCTATCACGTCTTTGTGTATATCAAGAGCACCTGCCTCGATGCGAGAGACGGTTAGCAGGTCTTCGATCATCCGAGCGAGATGATGACCATCTCTTTCGATGATCCCCAAGAACTCCTTCAATTGTTCTTGCGGCAGCCGGTCCCACTTCGTCCGCATGGTCGCGGTCCATCCCAGGATCGAGGTAAGTGGGCCGCGCAGGTCATGCGACGCTACTGCAACGAAGTCGCGCATCGACTGGTTCAATTCCTGCAGCTCTTCGTTGGTCTTTTCGAGGTCACCGTTCAGCCGCTCTAGTTCGACAGCGGACGCGTAAAGATCCGCTGTCACCCTTTCGGCGATCGCTTCAGCCTCTTCCTTCGCCTTGCGCTCGCGATTGAGCCTCTTGGTAAGTCGCGCGATCAGCGCATCTGCGTCGGCCGAACCCGGCTCCTTGTCCATCACGCGTTGGCCCCGTTGAACGTTGTCACCAACAAACAACGCTCGTCGCCGCGTTTGCCACACTCAGGCTGTTCGATAGACACCGACTCACCGAAATGGTCTGCCGCGCCTTCTATCAGTCCTTCTGCGAACGAGCAGAGGTGGCGATGCGAGTAATAGGCAAGCCCAAGGCTATCCCCAGCAGTCTCGGCGAAATCGAACGCAGGAGCGTATGCCCCCGGGAAGAGCTTGCGGACCTCGGGGTGGATGACGTCGTTCAGGGTGAGCAAGAACGTTCTTGTGGTTGTGTGCCCTTCGAAGAAGCTGGGATATTTGGCAGCGAGCAAAGGGAAACTGGTGCGGCCGAACCATCGAACCAGGTCATCGGGATCGGAATCCAATGCCTCGCAGGCAGCTCCAACCAGTTTCATCAGCTCTTCGTCTTCGTAACTGCCTACGGCGGTGTATGCGCCCTCCAGGCCGGTAGTTTCGAGCAGCGAATCCCAGGTCGCTTCGCCGTACTTGTCTGATACCACCTGCTCGAGCAGGTTGAAGATGATTCCCTTCATAGCTTCCCTCCCGGATGTTGGGTTAAGTAAACCAGGACGAGCGTTCACAATCTAGGACCAGGCAATAGACTCGAATTATGCGCCTGTTAGCGATAACCAACGATTTTCCCCCAACGGTGGGAGGGATCGAGAACTACGAATATTCCCTCATCAGCAGATGGGACCCAGACCAGGTAACCGTGCTCACACGCTGGGTGCCTGGATGCGAGGACTTCGACAAGGGGCTCGGCTTCGATGTGAGACGCGTGCCGGTAGGAACACTCCTGCCAACGCCCTCACTTTTGAGGCTGGCCCGCTCCGTGATCGCCTCTGACTCGATCGATGTCATCCATTTTCCCTCGAGCCTCCCCCTTGGGTTGATGGGACCCAGACTACTAAGGTCCACGGACACGCCCTACTGCATAAGCGTGCATGGGGGTGAATTCATGCTCCCAAGGTCGATACCTGGCCTGAAGCGCGCTCTCGCATCGGTGATCGAGGACGCTTGCGTGGTCTTCCCTGAATCTTCTTTCGCCGAGAGCCTGGTCGATGGTTTCGTTGAGGTCGGGCCTCCGCTCGAACGTGTGACGTGCGGTGTTGATGTGAACGCATTCAAGAAAGACTCAGCAGCGCGGGCCGAACTGGGCTTCGATGGGCCGACCATACTGTCGGTGTCGCGCCTCGTCGCGCGAAAGGGGCCCGCAACCTTGATCAAGGCCATGCCCGAGGTCCTGCTGCATGACCCGACGGTTGAACTTGTCATCGTGGGCGGCGGTCCTGACCGCAAGAGACTTGAAAAGCTATCGCGCTCGCTCGGCATCGAGAGCAAGGTCAGGTTCACCGGTCCCATGCAGTGGGATGAGGTCGCCAGGTATTACGCAGGGGCCGACGTCTTCGCGATGCCAACACGGGAACGGTTCGCCGGCATCGAGACAGAAGGCCTGCCTCTGGTTTTCGTCGAAGCCGCTGCAAGCTCGCTGCCTTTGGTAGGCGGCATAGCCGGGGGAGTTTCCGACGCCGTGCGCGAAGGCGAGACCGGTTTCCTCGTCGACGGCAGGGTCCCCCGTCAAACCGCGGAAGTTCTGATCGAACTGATCGAGGATGAGGACCTGCGCCGACGCATGGGGACCGCCGCGAGGAAGATGGCGGAACTCGAGTTCACGTGGGAAATACAGTTCGCCAGATTCCAGTCCGCTATCGAGAAGTACTGCTGAGCAAACACCTCATCGAGTGATCCTGGTGCCAGCTTTTGAATGCACGGCTTCCTCTATCTGATCAAGGTGCGCGATCACCGCAACCTCGCCTCCCGACTCGACGAAACGACAAGCCGCTTCGACCTTTGGACCCATCGTCCCGCGCGTGAATGCTCCACTCGTTGCATATGCCCGCATCTCGGCAACGGTAGCCGTTTCAACTCTTGCTTGATCCACTTCCCCGAAGTGCGTATAGATAGCATCGACATCGGTCAAGATCACAAGACGAGCCGCTCCTATAGAAGTTGCGATCAAGCTCGCGGTCAGATCCTTGTCGACAACACCTTCGACCCCGCTAAGGACTCCCTGCTCTGAAACAACCGGGACACCGCCGCCTCCACCCGCGATCACGATCACATTCGAATCGACGAGTGTCGAGATAACCTTCGCCTCGATCACCTCGTGTGGGACCGGCGACGCTACGAGCCGTTTGGTCGGTCCGATCGGTTTTGAAGGAGACCGGAAACCTGGATCGTCGCGATCGACCACAACCTGCGTGACTACCGTGGCCACCTCACGATCGATACCCCGAGAGCGAAGCGCGTTTCGCAGGCACTGCTGGATCATGTAGCCCATGCCTCCTTGAGTATCGGCGACACATATGTCGAGTGGAAGCCAGGGCGCTATGTCGCGGGCGAGTTCAACCCGCCGAACGACATTGCCAACTTGAGGGCCATTGCCGTGAGCAATCACGAGTCGCTGCCATCCCTCTTCGATGAGATGAGCGATCCGTATAGCTGTGTCGGATGTGTGTCTGAACTGATTCTCGATGGTGTCGATCTCGCCCTGCGGCGATATCGCATTGCCTCCGAGTGCGATCACGAGTGTGCGCCTGTTATCCAAGGGTTAGTCTCACTTCATGCCCCGCACATTCCCGGCCGCGGCGATCTTGCTCGGTGTCATATGGGTCGTTCAAGGATTCGGTCTGCTGAAAACCGGTTCGTTCATGGATCACAAGCCGATGTGGGGTTGGTTCGGCCTCATCGCCATAGTCGCCGGGCTCGCGGCAATACTGATAAGCAAACGCAAACCTTGAACGTTATTTAGGTGACCGTGATGTTGCCTTGCATCTCCTTATGGAAGACGCAATGGAAATGATAGTTACCCGGCTTCGCATCGAAGGTAGCTCGCCGACCCTTACCTGGTGGGATGAAGATATCGACCTCGGAATGGTCCATCGCATCATCATTGTGCAGGGTGAACGTATGACCAGTCCTCCCGTCGTTATCGACATGGACGGCGATATGGCCCTGTGGGGCATCGATCGCGATGCGATTGAAAGAGTTGTCCTTGGCTACGATATTGATGTCGCCAACCTCTGAAGGCTGATCAGGGGTGGCTTTGGCCGCCATGAGGGTGACTAACGCACCGCCAAGGATCGCTATGACCGCAACGAGTCCGACATAGACAGCGGTCTTCGATGCAACATCGGGCCCCTTCCCCTGCCTGAAGGCAGGGATGGCTGTTACGACTAGAAGCAACAGGCCAACGGCAAGCATGACTGTTGGTATGAAGTCAGTCGGAGAAGCAGGACGTTGGAACTCGGGGATCATAAATCGAGAGTTGAGGAAAAGAAGCGCCGCACCGATGATCCCGAGGAAGACCACACCGATGCGCCCCTTCAGCGCGGCCAACAGGACGAACCCAACGATGACTGGCGCGGCGATGATCAGCATGAAGAACTGGAAACCCTCGACGCCGATGACGAACACCAAACCGGCCAGCATGGAAACGACTCCCCACCCCATGAGTTTTCGCCAACCGAAGCCTTCCGGCTTCGTCATAGCGGTTTCACTCGACTGTTGTTCTTCCGACATGTGGTTCCCCCTGTCACTTGGATTCGTGCCCCAGCAGCCCCGATGATAGGGGCAGCCATCGACCTTCGAGCGGAAATCGGAACGTCTATCCCTTCAAGGCCACTGCCTCGATCTCGAAGAGGGCGCCTTTGGGCAGTTCCTTCACGGCAACTGTGCTTCGGGCAGGGAAGGTTGCGTTGAAGTTCCCCGCATAGATGTCATTCATCTCAGCGAAGTCGCTCATCGATGTTAGGAAGACCGTTGTCTTCACGACGTCGTCGAAGGTGGCTCCCGCCTCGGCCAGGACAGCGCTGAGGTTCTCGAAGGCACGTTCAACCTGCCTCGCAAGTCCTTCTACAAGTTGGCCCGTTGACGGCTCCAGTCCGATCTGGCCGGACGTGAACAGCCAACCGTCGATCTCGATGGCCTGTGAGTAGGGCCCGACGGCCGCGGGGGCCGAGTCAGACGTGATCGATCTTTTCTCCATGTCATCCTCCTTCGCTTGATATAGCGGCCGCGCTACAGCCCCCTAGGGCTGAATGCTTCGGTGAACTGCGCGCCGCACGCGCCGCAATATTTGAATCGCTTCGGCAGACCTTGGGTTGCGCACTGTGGACACGTGATGGTTTCCGGCCCCCACAACTGTGCGCCTTCTCCGCGCGCGAACCTCTGGCGTATCTCGTCGTAGTCCGGAAGCCTCTTCTCGCGGAACGCCTTGGTACCTTCGTAAGTCTCGTAACTGGAAGTGTGGATCGTTAGCCAATCTCGGGCATGAGGAACCGTTAATGCGGCGGAGAGTTCGCGCCAGAAATTCGTCTGCACCTTCGTGTAACGAACGCATTCGGGCAGTTTCTGGTACAGCTTTTGGGCCATCACATCTACGGCTTCGTCGAGTTCGGCGCGCGGCACGACTTGGTTCACCAATCCCCATTCGAGTGCCTTGGCGGCCGTGAGTGGTTCGTTCAGCCACAGCATCTCGCGGGCCCTTCGATCACCCACTACTATGGGAAGCCACTGCGTTGCTCCACCCGCGGCCACCGATCCGCGTGAGTTTCCGATCTGGCGGATAGTCACATCGTCGGCCGCGATCGCTAGGTCGCAGGCGATGTTGATCTCATTACCACCACCAACGACCATCCCATTCAACCTTGCGATGGTCGGCTTGCCGATGTTGCGCAGCCTGTTGTGCATGTCTTCGAAAGCGCCGAACCACTTCCAGTAATCGTTCGGCCGAGCAACGAGTGAGTCTTCCCATTCGCTGAGGTCGGCTCCCGTGCTGAATGCCTTCTCGCCTGCGCCGGTGACGATCACAACCGCTACCTCGTCGTCCCACGAGGCATTCTCGAGAGCCTGCACGAACTCGGTCAGCATCTGAAAGTTGAGTGAGTTGTATTTCTCTGGGCGGTCCAAAGTGATCGTCACTTTGTAATCGTGCTTGTGGTACCTGACGGTTTCGAGAGCCATCTCGTCGGCGGTCTTGGCTTTGAATTCGATCAATGCTTCCTCCATCTCGGTAGCGGTTTGAGAGTCTTACGGGTCATGTAGCCGAAGAATGTTAGAGCCTACGCACAATGCCCTACCTGCGGTTTTCCATCTTCTTCCAGGGATTGTGCCTACCATTTCCGGTTCCCCTCGCCTGGCCTGTGCTAGCCTCGCCCCTAGAGGCAATTCAAGCCGGCCGCTCAAGTGGGCTTCGCCGGAGAAAGGAGCCACAAGTGGCCGAAGAATACGAGGGTTACTGCGTGAAGTGCAGGACCAAGCGCAAGTTCCAAGGTGAGAAGAAGGATCTGCCCAACGGTCGCATGGCGGCGCAGGGACCATGCCCCGTATGCGGAACGAAAGTCACCCGCATGCTAGGCAAGTCCGGATAAAGAAAACGAGATATGAGCTTCAACAAAGAGGCCCCCGAAAGGGGGCCTCTTTGTTGTGCAGACAGCCTATAGGCCGGGTTCTGTCCACCACGCGCTCTCACGCATGGTTGTGCGGCCATCCATCTGGGGCAGGCGTTACCGCCAACCTCTAGCCACCTACCCGGGGATCATTGAGCGGGTCACTCGCTCCCCTGCTCGGTGTTGCTCCTGACGGGGTTTACCTAGCCGCTCCGATCGCCCGGAACGCTGGTGCGCTCTTACCGCACCGTTTCACCCTTACTCGATGCCTGGTCGCATGCGATGCCACGCA
Organism: Actinomycetota bacterium; assembly: GCA_046262935.1. Lineage (GTDB taxonomy): Bacteria > Actinomycetota > CADDZG01 > JAHWKV01 > JAHWKV01 > JBHELT01. The sequence goes on from JBHELT010000054.1 coordinate 34,025, forward strand.
TCGGGCGGTTTGCTTTCTGTTGCACTTGCCACCGGTCACCCGG
>JBHELT010000055.1:0-5980 GCA_046262935.1 Actinomycetota bacterium
GAAGGGACTCGTGACCGACAGCGAAGGCTGCCTTTCCCTGCCTGGCCTCAATTTCCCGGTGGAAAGAGCCCAATGGGTAAGGATGCGTGGCCTCGACGCGGAAGGGAACCAGGTCGAGATAGAAGCCGAAGATATGACCGCGCGCATCTTTCAGCATGAGATCGATCACATCGACGGCATCTTATTCATCGATCGGATCGAACCCGACCTGCAACGGCAGGCGCGCCGCATCCTGCGCGAGCAGGCACTCGGTATAACGACCTCTCCGAGCGAAGCCCAAGCCATCTAGTGGCACTCAAGACCATATTCTTTGGAACCCCCGCGCCCGCGGCACGATGCCTACAAGAGTTGATCGCGTCGCGCCACCATGTCTTAGCGGTTGTCACCGCACCTGATAAGCCGGCTGGACGGGGGATGCAGTTGAGCGTCTCACCCACGAAAGTCGCGGCCGGTTCGGCTAGCATCGACATCATCCAACCGGAAACACTGCGCAGCGGCGACATCCACCAAGTGCTTCATTCCTATGCGGCCGATGTTTTCGTAGTCGTCGCATTCGGGATGATCTTTCCCAAGCAAGTTCTGGACATCCCACCTCGAGGATGTTTGAACGTGCATTTCTCCCTGCTTCCACACCTAAGGGGGGCCGCTCCCGTTCAATGGGCGCTCATCGAGGGTCTCAGCATCACTGGCGTGACCGTCATGCAGATGGATGAGGGTCTCGACACAGGGCCCATCATCTCTCAGGTCGAAGAACCCATCGAACCGCACGACACAGCGGGTACGTTGCTCGACCGTTTATCTGTGAAGGGAGCGGAATTGTTGGTGCGGACTCTGGATTCGATCGATGAAGGGCGCGGCCACTCCACTCCTCAGAACCACGCTTCGGCGACGCTTGCTCCCAAGTTGTCCCGAGATGATGCGCGCATCGATTGGAACATGGACGCGAGCGGGATCGCCAACCGGGTCAGAGCTTTCGACCCGCGGCCGGGGGCATGGACAACATGGAAGGGTCGTTCGATCAAGTTGTGGAAGGTTTCGATCGCCCCGGACCCTGGCTCGATGGGTCCCGGTAGCATCGACGTGGCTGGCTCTGACCTTTTATTCGTCGAGAGCGCATCGAACAGATTGCTTATCGAAGAACTTCAGCCGGAGGGAAAGTCGCGCATGACAGCATCGGAGTTCATAAGGGGATATCGCCCGATGATCGCGGACAGGTTCGAATGACACGAGAGGCGAAGCTGGCACCTTCGATCTTGAGCGCAGATTTCGCGCGCCTCGGCGACCAAGTGGCCATGGTCGAGCCCTTCGCAGACCGATTGCACATAGACGTGATGGACGGGCATTTCGTTCCAAATCTCACCATGGGCCCTGTGATCGTCGAGAGCCTGAGGCCCGCAACTGACCTTCAACTGGAAGTGCACCTCATGGTCCAGGATCCGGGCGGATTCGTCGATGCGTTCATCGATGCTGGCGCGGACAGGCTCATCTTCCATGCCGAGGTCGTAAGCGACCCCGCCGGACTGGCCCGGCGGATCACTGATAACGGAGCCAAAGCGGGTGTAGCGGTCAATCCCGATACGCCATGGCGAACGGCAGATGGTTGTCTGGGCGACATCGACTTGTTCCTTTGCATGACAGTTCACCCAGGCTTCGGTGGTCAACCCTTCATGGAGGATGTCTTGTCGAAGGTACAGCAGGTTCATGAGGCGGTTACAGAACGCAATCTAGATGTCGATATACAGGTTGATGGAGGCGTCGGCCCCCGGACCGCGCCCTTGGCGCGATCTGCAGGTGCCAACGTTTTCGTCGCCGGACATGCCATATTCAGAGCAGAAAACCCGGTGCAAGCGATGAAGGACATCTGGCAGGCGATAGGCGGGCAGGAGTTGGCTTGAGCGAGCGGATACTTATAGCGGACGACGATCCGGACATCTTGCGATTCATAGAGGTCAATCTGAGTCTCGAGGGCTTCGATCTGATCGTCGCCAGCGATGGCGAAACGGCCCTTCAATCGGCGATCGACGAATTGCCCGATCTGGTGCTTCTCGACGTCATGATGCCCAAGATCGACGGCTTCGAGGTGTGTCGCAGACTGAGGGCCGATCCAAGAACGTCGAACGTCAGTGTGATCATGCTGACCGCAAAGTCTCTTTCCGCCGACAAGGTCGTCGGCCTCACGGCGGGGGCGGACGACTACATCATCAAACCATTCGACCCGATCGAATTGATCGCCCGCGTACGTTCGACTTTGCGTAGAGCCAAGGACATACGCGACCTGAACCCACTTACAGGTCTTCCCGGCAACGTAGTGATCCTTCAAGAACTAGAACGTCGTATCAACCGCGACGAACCTTTCGCACTTATGCATGTAGACCTCGATAACTTCAAAGCATTCAACGACTACTACGGTTTCATGCGTGGGGACCTCGCTATCAAGCTGACTGCTAAGGTCTTGGGACAATCAGCCATGGACAAAGGCCAGAGCCGAGCGTTCGTTGGCCACATCGGTGGCGACGACTTCGCAATCATCTGCTCTCCCGATATGGCCGAGGTTGTGGCCAAAGAGATCATCGAGCGTTTCGATGAACAGATATCGAGCCTTTACGATCCCGAAGACGCCGAACGAGGCTCGATCACGATCAAAGACAGGCGCGACGAAGTTCAGCAGTACCCGCTGATGACTATATCGATCGGCATATCTGGCAATTCCCTACGCAAAGTCGAATCGCATCTCGAAGCCAGTGAGATAGCAACCGAGATGAAACAGTTCGCCAAGCGGCAATCTGGCAGTTGCTATCTGGTAGATAGACGGTCGGACTGATGCCCAAGGTTCTCGTGGTCGATGACGATCCAGCCATCAGACGGGTCCTTCAAACAACTTTGGAACTGGATGGCTATGAGGTCAGCATGGCCGCCGACGGCGAAGAGGCGCTCGCAACGGTTTCGGGTTCGATACCAGACCTTGTGATCTTAGACGTGATGATGCCGCGTATGGACGGTTTCGACGTACTTGCGAAACTGCGCGAGAGCCAAGAAACGGCAAAGGTGCCTGTCATCTTGCTGACGGCGCGCTCTTCGGCAGAAGATCAGTGGGAAGGCTGGCAAAAGGGCGTTGACTACTACATGACAAAACCCTTCGATGTAGAAGAACTGCTTAGGTTCATGGACTACGTGTTCAAAGGTGGCGGCCCAAACGCGGCCCCGCCGCAGGAGTGATCCCGCGTCCCGATCGCTCGGACCTTCGACCCTCGATCAAGGTTTCGGTAGTGCCTTAAACGTTACGGTGACCGCCAGTAATAAAGCGTCGATTGCCTGATGTAGGGGACGTATGGCGCTATCGTCACCAACCCTGAGCTGGTGGGCGGCTTCGGCACAAAATTGTGATCGATGACGTAGGTTGACGTATCGGTTGGTGTGGTCAGATGTCCCGAGCAGATGCTGTCGGAAAGCAGGAGAACCCCACTTCGGTGTCGAACCCTAAGACATGAGCTCATCCGGTCGCGCCTTGTTGAGGGTCGCAAGAGCAGTCTTCGCGGTGTCTTTGCTGGCGAGTCTTGCTGTGACAACAACCGCCAGAGCCGACCTCATAAAGAGCGGCAGAACCAGCCTCGTGTCGTCATCTTCGGATGGAACGGTAGGAGACGGGGGACGACCTTCGATATCGGCCGATGGCCGATACATCGCCTTCGGATCCTGGGACCGCCTGTCACCTCAGGACACAGACAACAACTCTGATGTCTACATCAAGGACACCCTGACCGGCGCCACGACTCTTGGTTCACCAGACGTTGGCGTTGCCGACGGTTCATGCGATTCGCACCCCAGCATCTCAGCGGATGGCACCAAGCTCATATATCTGGCCGGGGGATGGGGGCGCTTACCAATCTCCCAGCCCGACCCACTTGAGTTCTGCTACGGTCAAGCCGTTATTTTTCGGGATCTTGTCTCAGGCACATCCAAATGGATCAACGGATACGTAACGGACAACGTCAAGATGTCGCGAGATGGTCGCTTCATCGCCGCCACGGAATATCTCGATTATTGCTGCGATCACCAAATCTTTGTTTCTTTGTACGACGTCACGAGTGGAGCGTTGCTCTGGCAGTCTGCAGAGCAGTGCAGAGTGGCCCAATGTGACTCGGACATGGGGCTGTCGATGTCCGACAACGGCAGGATGATTGCCTTCGATACTTTCCAAAGCTCTCCGGGTGACACCGATAGCAATTGGGATGTATATGTCCATGACCGCGATACCGACGGCAATGGGGTGTTCGATGAAGTGGGGAAGACCTCAACATATCTTGCCGGGATCATGTCCAACGGCACATCGCCTTGGACCAGGTACCCGACGCTGTCGGGAGATGGAAGCTCCCTTTTTTTCGTTACTGGAGCGAGTAGTGCCACTGGTCAGCCCCAGTTGGACGTGGTTGCTCGGAACCTTTCGGCTCAGACCAGTGAGGTCGTCGCTTCCGCCGACTGGCCGTTGAATAACAACATCATGGACGTTTCCGCCGACGGGGAATATCTTGCGTTCACAACTTTGTCGGCGCTGACGACCGATGATCTCAACCCGGGGATGGATGTCTACCTGCTTGACCGGAACTCAGGGACAACGAAACTCATCTCAGTAATGCCTCAAGGAGCGCCAGCGGGCCAACAAGCCTTCAATCCGGCGATGTCTTCGGATGGCAGCCATATTGTCTTTTCGACAGTACCTCTCCCATGGGGCATTTCCGACCAGCCCCTGAACCGGCGTGTCTACGTAAGAGACCTCACCGCCGCTTGCGACCTTCCAGTCTGCGATGTGTTTCCTGAGTATCCCTACACCGGCCCCCTGCCTCCGCCCATCCCGTACCAGGCTTTGAGCACCAACACCGATCGCTTCGCACCTTTCGACGATGCGACCGTTTGCTACTACCTGCCCTCCGGCGCAACACCAGGCAACCCCATCGGCATACAAAGCGCCAATGTCTGCACTACATCATCGGCTGAGGTCACATCCATATCCCATGGGGCCCAGATGGGTCAGTTGTTCGTTGGTGGAACCGGCTACCTATCATCGGTTGCAACCGGTTGGATCGCAGGGATAACAACTTCTTCTGCCATGTCCCGCTTTCACGCAAGCTCTTCGGCAACATTGAGCGTTGTGGCCAAGATTCAAGGGACCACCAAAGGCGACTACCCCCACTCGATATGCCTACGCATCACCGATGCATCATCAGGCACACAACTAGGATTCGACTGTATCGACAAACCTACGACGCTAAGGGATCTGTCAGCCACGATCGTCTACACAGGTGCCCCCACCATCAAAGCCACCGTCATCGCATCATCCAGCAAAGACTTCGTTGCTGGATCGCTCCAACTGAGCGAGATCAAGTTCCTGCAAGCCTGAGCCTCCGGACGAATCGCACGCGTGCCCTCAAGTCTTACGGGTGGTCGCCCTGGGGCAAGATTCGCCATCCCTTTGTCGAGAGATCGAGGGTTCGTCGCAATGGCTGGGCGATACTCGCTTCGGTTGGCTAGTCTTTCAATCATGGATCGCATTTCAGATGCCCGCTTCATGCGCCGCGCTCTGTCGCTTGCACTAAGAGGCGGCGCAGTTGCGAGCCCCAACCCAATGGTTGGCTCTGTTGTGGTCAAGGGGGGCGAGATCGTAGGGGAGGGCTGGCATAAGGGTCCAGGCACCCCCCACGCCGAGGTTGTCGCCTTGCGATCCGCGGGTTCCAAGGCTCGCGGCTCGGTGGTGTTCGTCACCCTGGAGCCATGCACCCATCAAGGAAGAACCCCCCCTTGCGTCGACGCGTTGATAGATGCCAAGCCTTCACGGGTCGTGATTGCGATGCAAGATGTCGATCTCCGCGTTGCAGGAAAGGGCATCAAGGCGCTCGAGAAGGCGGGCATCGATACCTATGTCGGTGTTTGCGAAGAGGAAGCCGGACGGCTCAACGAGTCCTATGTCATGCACCGCTTGCATGAC
>JBHELT010000056.1:0-6254 GCA_046262935.1 Actinomycetota bacterium
GTCCCGAGATGTGCTCCCCAAGAGGATCCGGTACCGCTGGTTGGCGGCGATAGTTAAAGGATCGATCGATATGTTGTTCCATCCGTTCGTTGGCGTGAACGATCCGTGCCCCAGAGAGTTGGTTGATTGATCGAGCACTTCCCAGGTGAGATTCCCTATAGGCGTTCCTTCCTTCTTCAAGAAGAAACTGACGCTTGTCGCGGTGAACGATTCGCGCGCGAGCAGGTATTCGCCTGGGGACTGACTCTCGAGTATCGGGTAGCGGTAGCTTGCTGCGATCGATTGGTCTGCGACCACTGTTCCAGTTTGCGATGAAAGGGTCATCCTGGGGATATCCTCGGCGACCCTTGCTCCCCAGACCGCGGCATCGCCATCATGGGTGGACCAGGTTCCCTCCGCCCCAGAGCGAACCCCACTCGATTGGACCTCGATGTAGTTGTCCGCCCAATAGGCCAAGGTTGAACATGCTTGGCAATCGATCACCGGTTCCACAACGACGAAGTATGTGTGGCCTTGTTCCAAAGATGTCTCCGGCACTTGGGGAGTGACGACCTTGGGGGTCGGGGCATCAACGTCTAGCTCGGCTTGAGTAGTGTTGACCGAAACAGCGTCTGCAAAGCTGAACGTTGTGAAGGACTGGGTAGGCAAACCGGCCTGGGTCCTAGCCGGAAGCCACACCCCGGTCGGGGCGCGGTCGCCGGTGACGGTCGGAGGGGTCGAGTCTTGGATCCCTATGCGATAGGTACCTGATGAGCCAGCTTGTTTGGCATCCACCCACAGCTTGATGTTGGTCACGCTCGCCGATGATGGCGACGCGAATCCGAGGGCAGCCTTTTTGGTTGGTGAATCCAAACGGTGAAGCCCGGTGACCGTGCCGGTCACATCTCCCAGCAGGTGACCTGCGGTATCCAAGAGGGCGCCCGTTGCATCACCGGGTTCGTCCCTAAATTGCCAGGCTTTGTTCTCATCGATGACGTAGCGGAAGTTGTGACCGCCGATAGGAGCCCCTTGATTGAAGTTGATCCCATCGGTCGCGACATAAGAGACGATCTGCGATTCCTTGGTGGATGACTGAACCTGGGCATGGATGAACAGCGACTTTCCTGTGGTCGAGATCGCTGGATAAGTCCCAACGCCCAGATACTTGTTCCGGCTCCAAGTGGTTGCGGTGGGGCCGAGGGCAGCGTAGTAGACCTTGCCCCACCCATTGGTCGCCATATGCAGCCAGCCGTCATCGGTCACCACTGTCGATGGCAGGTCGTCCTCGAAGTCGACGTCACGGACCAGATCGTAGGAGTTGGCGAAAGAAGAACCGTTCCAGATCGCTGAATGAAGTATGCGGGCAACAGGGACCGTGATGCAGACCAAACGAGTTCCTTGAACCGCCAGCGTTCCAGTGTTGTTGTCGATGGCGCAGGCGGCGGTCTTTAGCCAGGTGATGCCCGAGTCTTCTGAGAACGCGACCGTGTACTCGGGACGGTTCTGGACCTTGTTGAAAGTACCGAAACCGATGGCGAGCTTTTCTCCGAGGGTTCCTTGCCCCATGTCTACCAGGGTGGGGCGGGGCCTCCACCAGACACCAAGTGTTGAAACCAGCTGCTCATCACCTATGGTCCATGACGTCGATGTCTTGGTGAGTGTGCGGTACGAGATCTTGGGAAGGGTCTGGGTGCCGTTGGAATAGGTGATGCGGAAAGAATCATCTGAGGTCTTTACGGCCGAGATGTCGTCGGAAGGGCCGGGGTCAGCGATGGGTACCGGGTCCGACCAGGTATCGCCAGCGTCTGATGAAGTTCGATAAACGATCTTTGGTGTTCCGGCTAAGGTCTCTCGATCGAAGAAGACCAAGGAGCCGTTTGACATCTGGAAGAGCTTGCGACGGTAAGGACCCTCCGTCGCTCCGGTCGGGACGCCGGTGATCGTGGGATCGATACTTACCGGCAATGCAGCTCTGCTGAGAGCTACTTTGTCGAGCTTCAGAAAGACCGCATCACCGTCGGTCGTGATGGTCGCCGGGATGGATCTACCTACCGAATCGGTGGCGATGGGGGCTTCGAGCCGGAACATCCAGCTTTGGTTTGGCGCAGCAATCTCGATCCGATTACCGGCTTGCTTCCATGAGAGCCCAGGCGCGGTAAGTGCGAACTTGAATGAGGAGATATCCCTGCGACCTAGGATGATGGTCTCCTCCACCTTGTCGCCGGAGGGGTCGTATATGACATCGACGCCAGGGGCTGGGTCGAACTTCGCGTCTCGCCCGTTCCTGGTCGCATCTTTGCCGGCGAAATCCTTGAGCCTCATATCGACAAAGAATCCAGATGCGATGTTTGTGAATCTAAGACCGGTGCCTGCGTTAGCCCCATTGGAGAAGTCGACCGAGTACGTCTCGGGGCTCGGCAGGCCATGCGTGACGGTTGTCGCTTTGGCCGATGAGGGGCCGGCCATGATGAGCGATGCCAGTAGGCATGTCGCGACCAGCGCCGAAAACTGTCTGTTTAATTTGGTTGTTGAAGTCTTCAACCGGCCCCCGATCGCGATGGACTCGCCCTGAAAGTTAAGTTGGTTGAAGAGATTCGGGGTCGGTTGCTTTACACCTTCCAGTCAAGACAAAAAACCCCAGAAAGTTGTGGAACAGTCGGGATGAAAGCCGCGAAACCACCCGGTCCAGCGGCGAAGTCATCCACGATTGAATGGCCAATATCGCCAACGACCTGAGAGTCGCTAGGTGCTTAGGCGCGTCGCGCCCGCGCCAGTGAAACCGCTGCGAATGGTCCCATGACGGTCAACCCATGGCTTCGGCCCGAGTAGATCTCGAACAGGAAAACGCGCGTCGGACGAACGTCGGACTTGTTGTTCCGGCCTCTACTGGCCTTCCGGCTGCTGGAATGTCAGGCGTCGATCGCGTCGGACTCGCGTCGGACAAATGACTGTGTCCAAAAACGGGGGTGTTTTCGTCCTTTCTTTAGTACCGGACCAAAGGGGCGAAGGTTCTCCAACCTGTAATCCACGAGAGAAAGGAAAACCTTCTTGTCCTCCAAGGCCGGTCCATTACACCGAGGAGGACGCTTATGAACAAGCTCCAGATATTGCAATTGGCTGTGGCGATAGATCCGCGGTCCTTTCGAAGACAGAGACCTTTGACGTCTAGTCCCAAGGCGAGCCCTGCGCTCAAACCGATCGCGCTGCCAAGTCCTCCCTCATCGAAACAATCGAACTCCAAAGGCGTCAGCGAGCCTTCACGGTGGTTGGGCGAGCCTCAGCCGACCACAACCTCGGTGCTGTCGCGCGTCGCGCCTGCAACTTCGGCCAGGTCCGTTCCCAATATTTGTGCCTGAAATCGCGTCGCGCCTGCGTCGCGCCGAAAAAACCGTTACGAATGGACCGCCCGGTCACCTTTGTTGGCATGACAACCGAATTCATCCACGAGATTTTCATCGCAGGGCAATCCCTATCTGTCCAATCCACCCCGACCAGTGGCGATCGGCCGAGGCAGGCGGCGAATGCGGCTGAAAGCGCAGAAGTCGTCCATTCGAGCCGGTGTCCGATTTCAGCCCCTCCTCCGACCTGCGTCGCCGGGGTCCGGCCCGAGGTCCGCTCCACGGTCCGCTCGGGGGTCCGGCCGCCGGTCCTATCAAGAACGGACCAGGTACACGCAGGCCGTCAGGCAGGTGATCTCGTGCAGGGTGATCCGATGGAAGACAGGACTCACTTTTCTAAGCTTCATGCTTTACCTAGAAAAGTTCCAAACAATAGATCTGCAGAGTTCCTACTGGAAGTTTCGACATCGATCCAACCGAGAGACACAAAGATCTGTCTTGCTCTTTACAACCATAGGGTTTTAACCACCCACCACATCAAAGAACTCTTTTTCGAAAACGATCGTGTCTGTAGAAGACGTCTTGAGAGACTTCGTGAACTTGGTCTTGTAAAGCCTTTTCGACCAAGGAAGGCTCAGGGTTCGTATCCGAACCATCACGTCCTTGGCGATCTCGGCGTCTACGTCGTAGCCGCCGAACTCGGGACTGACGTCAAAGCGCTCGGTCTTCGAAAAGACCGCATGACCAAGATCGCTTTCAGTCCGAAGCTTCAGCATCAACTGAGCGTCAACAGTTTCTTCACGAAGCTCGCATGGGAATGCCGGCACGGAAGCGGCATCCGGCTTACTTCATGGCGAAGTGAGCTGCAGCTCGCAAAGGGATGGTGGGAGGGCTACTCGATAGCCGACGGTGAAGCAAAGCTCTGGTCGGCGTACGGCAAGACCTCGTTCCTGCTAGAGCTCGACATGGGGACTGAGAGTCCGCAAAGGATCGACCGCAAGCTCTTCGACTACGGCCACTTCCTTGAATTCGGCGCCTACGAGTATCACTGGCTGCTGTTCTGCTTCCCCGATGCCAGCCGGGAGGCATCGTTTCACCGCAACGCCCGGCACGACAGGACATGGGTGGCGTCGACAACTCTCGATCGGCATATGGGCGACCCCCTCGGCATCAACTGGTTGCCGTTGCTCGGTGAAGAGCGTTATGCGTTGCCATATCTGCCTGCCATACCAAGTAGGGAGCGGCCGGTTGTCAACCCGGATTGAGACGCCTCGGCAGGTGGCGCTTTCCGGAGTGTCGGCTCCGGCGAGTAGTCTCGACGACCAAAGCCAAAGACGCATGCCCAAGCGCGGGGAACTGCGCCCATTGGCAAGAGCCTTTATCGAGCTTGCGATGACGCTTATCGAGAAAAAGGAGCCGGAGCAATGAACGCACTCATCTACCTTCGGGTTTCGACCAAAGAGCAGGCCGAGAAGGGCGACTCATCTGAGGGCTATTCGATACCGGCACAGCGAGAAGCCTGCTTTCGCTACATCGCCGACAAGGGCTGGGATGTTGCGGACGAGTTCATCGACGCCGGCGAGTCTGCACGCTCAGCCGATCGCCCCAACTTAAAAGCGATGCTGCAGCGGATCGGCGAAGGTGACATCGACATCATCGTCGTGCATAAGATCTACCGGCTTGCACGAAACATCGAGGACCACGTCGCGATCAGGGCTGCGCTACGAAAGTACGGAGTGCAACTTGCATCGGTCACCGAGAACATCGAAGAGACCGCCTCTGGAAGATTGGTGGAAGGCATCCACGCGCTCATGGCTGAGTTCTATTCAGCCAACCTCGGAGCGGAAGTCACCAAAGGACTCACTCAGAAGGCAAAGCAGGGAGGATGGCCGGGGCGGGCGCCGATGGGATATCTCAATCATCGAGAGCGCGTCGGTCACACTGAAATCGCTAAAGTGATCCTCGACCCGGAACGCGCAATACTGGTACGTGAGGCGTTTCGCATGTACGCGACAGGCGATTACTCGCTGGCTGAGGTGCAGGCATCGCTGGCCGCCAAAGGACTCACGAACCCGTTCAGCAAAAAGCCCGGAGCATCGCCGCCAGTAAGTTCGCACGCTCTTACTCTCGCAAATCCTTTCTACGCTGGGATCGTGGAATGGAACGGTGTGAGATATCCCGGGACCCATAAGCCATTGATCTCGATGAATCTGTTCGAGCGGGTGCAGGAGGTCCTAAGAGTGCACAACAAGGCGGGCACCCGCCAACGCACCCACGACCACTACTTGAAGGGATTACTAGCTTGCGGTGAGTGCGGTCGCAACCTGTCCTTGACGCTTGCCAAAGGTAAGTATCTGTACATGTACTGCCTTGGGCAGAAGAACGAATCACGGGTCAAGACTGGATGCACTCAGCCCTACGTCATGGCGAGCGATGCCGAAAAGATGGTTGAGGACATCTACCGCAAAGTGCAGCTGCCTTCGGAATGGGTTGAAAGACTTTCGCAGGAGCTTGAAGAAGAGATCGTCGAACGGCAAGCGACCGCAGCAGATCTGCGGGTGCTGATCACCAAAAAGCTGTCGGAGCTTGCGGAGGAACGGCAGAAGCTGTTGAAGGCTTACTACGCCAACGCGATCCCGCTCGAGTTATTGAAGGCGGATCAGGACCGGATCACGCAATCAGAGCAGAAGGCGAAGTCCGAACTGATGGAGACCGAACAGGATCTCGCTGGGTGGCACGAAGTCTTGAAACTCGCAATCAAGCTCGCCGCCAGTTGTCATGACGCTTACTGCAAAGCGCGGCCGAAAGTGCGTCTTCGCTTCAATCAGGCGGTTCTCAAGGCCGTCTACATCAAGGATGGCAAGGCAAAGCCGGAGTTCACCGAAGTGTTCGAAGCTCTTTTCTCGCGTCCGAGTTCGAATAAGAGGCTCACAGTGG
>JBHELT010000057.1:0-4128 GCA_046262935.1 Actinomycetota bacterium
GGGGTTTACCTAGCCGCTCCGATCGCCCGGAACGCTGGTGCGCTCTTACCGCACCGTTTCACCCTTACTCGATGCCTGGTCGCATGCGATGCCACGCATCGGGCGGTTTGCTTTCTGTTGCACTTGCCACCGGTCACCCGGCCTGGGAGTTACCCAGCGTCGTACCCTTTGGAGCCCGGACCTTCCTCGACGGCGAACCGCCGCGGCCGCCCGGCCGTCTGCACCTCGATTGTAAGGCCGGCGACGAGACTCGGCACGAGTCCCCGAAAAGTGGACCCAGGGCTGCGACGAAGATGTCGAACCCTTCTACCTAGGGATCGAGCGCTGACGGAGCCTCCTCGGGGCTCCCCCGGCAAATGAGGCGCGTTTTCGCCAAAAATAATGATTCCAAGCAGGAATATGGCTTTCAATCTCGAATCTCTGTCTAACTGCAAAAAAGGCTGCCTATCAAAAGGGTCCGGAGGTCCGACCTGAATCCTGGCGCCCCTATCGGGAGGTAATGGTTTGAAACGTAGATCCGTAGCCATCATGGCGGCATTGACCGCCCTGGTTTTTCAGATGTTTGTCGCCAGAGCCTCCACCTCACAAACCCTGTATTTCCACTCGGCCTCGGAAGTTTCAAATATCGATGCCACGAACGAGAGTCAGGCCTTGGGTTCGGGGCCATACATGGACGCCTTTGCGCCAACTGGCACCACCGCCAAATTTGCCACAACGGAGCCTGCCGTCGGCAACAATGGTTTCAAGAAGAATGAACTACTCGCATACTGGACTGCCAATACGGCTGGGGTCCTCACAGGATCCGCGACCGCCAGATTGTGGGCACAATCTGTTGCGGGCGACACACTCGAGTTGCGCCTCTGGGGGGACGGCCCCGCGGGCGTCAGCCCTGAGATTGCCAGGAAAGTCATACCGCTGGCCGCCACGGCGCCGACCGAGATCGATGCCACATTCACGGGGCTGAGCACGACGATCACGAGTGAGCTGGTGCTTCAAGTTGTCAGCATGAACTCAACGGCCGGCGAAGATACCGACACGAAGATCTTCTTCGACTCAACTGACTACCCGTCCTCTTTGACATTTTCGCTCGATCCTCTGCCGGCGGGAACCAACCCACCTGGGTTCGCCAACTACGCATCGCCCATCGATGCATCTGGTTTCGCTCTGATCCCGGTCGGCTTGGAGAGTTCGATCGGAGTGAATCCGGCGACGAACGCAACGATGGTTCAGAACGGCTTTGCAACACTGAAAGTGAACTTCAGTGATGCGGCCACGCCGGCCGTCGCAACCTGGAGCAACGTTGCGCATCCCGCGACTCGCGTTTTTACTTCCGACCCCATCTTGTGGACCGATCAAACAACCGGCCGCACCTTCGTCCTTCAACTAACTGGCCCTACTTCGATCATGACGATTTCAGACAACGATGGAACGTCATGGACGGTTCCTGAACCTCCGAACAGTGCTCCGGCCTCGGATCACGAGACGATCGGGGGTGGACCATGGGCGATTCCCCGTCCTGCGACTGCCGGTGGGGCGACCGGCTACCCACACGCTACTTACTATTGCGCTCAGGGCGTCGTCGAATCCTCATGCGCTCGAAGCGACGATGGCGGTCTCACTTGGGGTCCGCCGCTTCCGGTCAACACCGGAGAGTGCGGAGGGCTACATGGGCATGTCGTTGTGGCTCCAGATGGTTCGGTCTACGTTCCCAACCGCAACTGCGTTGGGCGCCAGGGAGTGTACGTCAGCCACGACAACGGGCTGAACTGGTCGCTTATCAAGATACCTGCACCCATTGTGCCGGCCAATAGCGATCCGAAGGTTGCCTTCGACAAGGCAAGCCGGCTCTATTTCGCAGCTTCAAGCGGCACGTCTTCTTCACGCAAGGCGATGGTCACCACACTGCCCAGCGGGAGCAGCACTTGGACACCTGCCGTTGACATCGGAGCCTCACTTGGTATCAAGAATGCCGAGCAGCCAGCCATCATCGCCGGCGATGCCGGGCGTGCAGCAGCTTTCTTCTACGGAACCACAACTGCCGGCAACGATCAGGAAACCACATTCACCGGTATCTGGCACGCGTACGTCGCGTTCACATACGACTCCGGAGCTACGTGGTCGCTCGTGGACTTAACGCCGACTGACCCGGTGCAAAGGGGAACCATATGCATGGCCGGCACGAGCTGCGCTAGCGGGCGAAATCTTTTGGACTTCCAAGACATGACTGTTGACGCTCAGGGACGGGTCCTCGTTTCTTACGCCGATGGGTGCGCTAGCCCCGCCTGCGTTGCCGGATCGGGAACTTCAGCCGACTCGGTCGACCAGCTTCTGACAGTCGCAAGACAAACCACAGGAAACCGCCTTTACGCGGCTTTCGATTGATACAGCATCGCGTCATGTAATACAGGGCAACGCAATAGCAAGCCGAAGGCTTGATGAAAGGGGAAAGAAAATGCGGAGGTTACTAGGGGTAGCAATCACTGCCGCCTTGTTCTTGGGAAGTTTTGCTGCACACGCAACAACGACCACCAGATTGGAAACACAGAAGTACGTAGTTGCCGGAGACCTGTTCACCCTATGCACAGGTGACCCGGGGGACCCGACCGGGACACTGTCATCTGATGGCTACAACGTTGGCGGAACCTGCTTCCACCTTGACAGCACAGTCGATGCTACAGCGTCGTTCGTCGTGGCCGATGACCACTTCGCTGAGGTTGGAGCTTTCTACTCCTGGCAGGATGCCGATGGAAACTCGGTTGGGGACGCAAACTTCGTTTGTAACTCCGCAACGGACCTCCCGGTTCCTCAAGGGGCAACGGTGCTATTCGTTCAGGTTTCCCAGGCTTTCAGCTCTCCAGCGGCCACCGGCTGTGGCAACAAGAGCGCCGGCACCTCGGGAAGCGTAACAGCCTCATTCACCTCGGTGGATGTGCCCTGAATCCGAGCAACAAGTGAAGTCAAAGAAGGCCCCCGATTAGGGGGCCTTCTTTTTTGCATTGTCCTTATCAACCAAGTAACCGGTCCGCAGGAAGTCTTTACGCCTCTGCCTTTTGTGAAGCCCATAACCGGCGATCATGTAAACCAACAGAGCCAACCCCACCAACTCCTGTACTGCGATCGCTGGGTGTTGGACTGGCCGCGTCAGCGCTTCCAACCAGTAACTATCGGTCGGCTCCGCCGGGAACCTCGTGCCGAACAAAGGCCAGAACAGCGTTATCGGGTGGCTCCACATCGCGTCGAGAGCGAGATGCAAGAGCGCTGCGATAGGCAAGATGAACCAACGCCTAGCGGTTTCCCCGCGAAGTAGAAACTGGATGCCAAGAACCAACACGACCACGAACAAGAATGTGTGTCCATAAAGGCGCGACGCTTGGAACCGCCCAGCGAAGAAGATGCGACCGATTGGTTTATCGATCAGATCGGGCAGGAGGGAGCCCAGCATCACAACCCTGTAGTCGATCCTTCGCCGCCCAAGGGTCGCGTGGACGATGAAAACCGTCATGCCCAGATGCCAAAAGACCATCAGAACAGTTGTTGTTGTGGCACGACCGGTGGCGCGGCGAAGTCTCCGGCAGCCTCAGCATCATCGATGCCCTTGTTCATAAGCCGGTCAGCGTGCGCGTTCTTTTCCCTTGGTATCGCGTAGAACCTGACCATGTCGAAGGGCGCAAGCAACTCTTTGGCCTTGACGTGCAAGGGTTTCAGGCCCTCGTTCTTCACTTTGAAGACACCCTTCATCTGTTGGACGACCAGGAGGGAATCCATATACACCTCGATCGAGCGAGCACCTTGATCTGCGGCCACTTGGAGTCCCACGATTAGCCCTTGATATTCAGCGACATTGTTTGTGGTCCAGCCGATTGCCTGCGATATCTCCGAAACAACGTTGCCACGTGGATCTCGTAGGACGGCACCGATCCCTGCAGGGCCCGGATTACCGCGCGCACCCCCGTCGGTGTGCAGGGTCCATGCTTCACTCATCGAGTCAGACGACGACCAAGATCCTGCGGCACTCAACGCAACGAGCGAGCCCCTTCGTCTTGCGCACGCTGTCTACTTCCTGCGCTGGCAACTGCATGTGGCATCCCTGGCAGGTGCTGCCGATCAACGCCGCAGCAGCGATGCCTC
>JBHELT010000058.1:0-10164 GCA_046262935.1 Actinomycetota bacterium
CGCCCTTTCTCTGCTTTCGGGCTCGCTGGCCGTGGTCGGGTACGCCGAGCTTTGGCGTCGGGCCACCCACAGCGCCATTGGACCAGGGTAGTCAGGATCCCGCGGATGGCGACCAATCGAGCCGATGGGCAAGCCTCGATGTCAATTGGCTCGGTCATACGCTGGCTGCTCGATTCTGACCCTTCGATCCGCTGGCAGGTGATGCGCGACCTGATCCACGCGCCATCCGATGAAGTCGCGGCTGAACGGACTCGTGTCGCAACCGAGGGGGCCGGCGCGCGGTTACTCTCCCTACAAGCCCGTGACGGCCGTTGGGGTGGTGCTGCCTGGAACCACGGCTGGGATTCGACGATGCACGTCTTGCTGCTCCTGCGTGACATGGGTCTGGATCCCTCAAGTGCCGAGGCACGCCGCGCGGTGCAGCTCGTCCGGGACAATGTGACTTGGCAGGGATGCGGCCCAGAAGAATGCGCAACGAATACGTTCTTCATGGGCGAGGTCGAGCCTTGCATCAATGCCCAGGTGGTTTTGAGCGGTGCCTACTTCGGCCAAGACGTCGATGCCCTCATCCACCGCCTGCTCGGAGAGCAGCTGTCCGATGGCGGCTGGAACTGTGAAGCACCTCATGCATCGAGCCGTTCATCGTTCAACACCACCATCTGCGTGCTCGAGGCCCTGCTCGAATACGAACGCTCAGGCAATGACTCTCCGGCCTTGACCCAGGCCCGCCTGCGAGGGCAGGAATACATGCTCGAGCGGCAACTCTTGCGCCGCCAGTCTACGGGAGAACCGATCGACAAGGATCGCAAGAGCGGGGCTGCGTGGACGCGATTCGCCTTCCCAACGTGGTGGCACTATGACGTCCTGCGCGGCCTCGAATACCTGCGCAGCGCCGGCGTCACGCCGGACGCACGCATGACCGAAGCGATCGAGCTCGTTGTATCCAAGCGCGACCGTGACGGGCGATGGTCACTCGACGCACGCTATCCCGGCGTGATGCCGGTCGCGATAGACGAAGACGAGGGCAAACCCAGCCGGTGGAACACCCTGCGCGCCCTGCGAGTGCTGGATTGGTATTCATCCGGAAAAGTAGAACCTGTCGGGACCCATCCACGGAAGTTGCCAAAGTAGGCCCAACGTAGCCCCAACATAGGATGGCTGGATGGAACCTTCCGACGAGATAGAGCAGGCGATGCTCGAAACCATCCGGGTACTCCTCAAGACCGGATGGGACGAAGCCGCATGGAAAGCGATATGGTCCGCGCGCCCTGGCATCCTTTCGCTTGGCACCGACCCTCGCGAATGGTGGGACGACCCGGATAAAGTCGTCTCCCTGCACATGCGGCAAGTTACCGAGCGCGGCACCGCCACAACGTCCAATGAGAAACTCGTCGCATTTCAGGAAGGAAGCGCTGGATGGGCGGTTTGGTCTGGCGATGTCGACTGGGTAGGTGGCCAAGCCACAGCCCTACGAGTTACTGGCATCTTTCACCTCGAGCGAGCTGAGTGGAAGCTGGTTCATCAGCATCGCTCCTTCGCAGTCCTGAACGAGGTCTACGGCGTCCAACTCACCACTAATTTGGACACTATCGCCGAGGAAGTTGGCCGAGAGCAGCGCGACCTTAGCCATATCGCAGCACCGAACGGAACCGTGACGATCCTTTTCACAGACATCGAAAGATCCACGGAGCTAACAGAGAGTCTCGGTGACAAGCTGTGGATGGAAGTCCTTCGCGAACACGATGAGATCGTGAGAGATCACGCGGCTCGCAACGAGGGGTTCATCGTGAAGTCCCAAGGGGACGGTTTCATGATCGCATTTCGGTCTGCGCGAGAAGCTCTGCACTGTGCCATGGACATTCAACGCACATTCACCTCAAGGGACCTAGGACTCAAGGTACGAGTGGGAGTCCACACCGGCGAGGCGATCCGCGAGGAGGACGACTTCTACGGCAAGGCCGTCATTTTGGCAGCAAGGGTAGCCGCCCGTGCTCGCGGTGGAGAGATCTTGGCATCTTCGCTCGTCCAGCAGTTGGTAGAAGGCACCGGGGAATTCTCATTCGAACAGTCGTTAGAGATTCACCTCAAGGGCTTGAAGGGCCAGCACCTTGTTGCGCCTCTTCGTTGGCAACCCTGAACACGTAGGTATTATCTTCAGGCAGGGATGCGCAAAGCGATGATTGCAACGATGGGCGAGATCGTGGGCTTCCTTGGCATATTCACGTGCATGGTGATCCTGAACTTCAGCTAAACGGCCGCCGTGCTTAGCCCTTCGATCGTCTCTTCTATGGTGGTGGCTTTTCCTGCTTCGAAAGCGTCCGTCCAGACTTTGGCGCCCAGCATCTCCTTACCGATATCAACGAACGGCTCCATAGTTGCGCGGTCAAATCGATATTGCTTCGCGGCCAAACTTTCCCGCAGAGCCGCGGCGGCCCCCACTAGCCGAGCCGACCTGATGCAGGATTCGCGCACCCTTCTTGCCGAGCTCGTTGATGCCAATCCCTCGAGTGCCTCTGCCACTCCCTGAAGGTCCTCCACTTCCCAGGACACTTCTAGGTTCTGGGTGAATCGAGTCTCGGCGCCGTCTAACTCTCCTCGTATCAGCGCTACCCATCCCAGGTAACCATCGCATCTGGCGACGAAGTTTCTGTCGCCTATCTCTTGATAAAGGGCCTGCGCTCTGTTGATCATCTCTTGCCCACCCTCGGGATCCCCCGCATGTATCTTCGCTTGCCCGAGGTTCATGTGTGATGTCGCGACCACCCAGCTGGTTGGTATGTCTTTGCACAGCTCTAGGGCACCGCCAAACGATTCGAGCGCCTTGTTGAAATAGCCTTCGGACATCTGGATCATTCCTCGCACGGTCAACGCGTTTCGTTCGTCGATGGGTCGCCTTGTGCTGCGTGCCAACAAAGCGAGTTCGTCACTAAGCCGCAGTCCGTCATCGAAATCACCCTGGACGAACGCCAGCCAACCCGCACCCCACAACGCTCTTGCGCGCAGTGGATGAGAGCCGGAATCGTCGAGCGATAGGGCTGCGCGCAGCCACCGTCTTCCTTCGGAGAAATAACCTTGCCTCCTCCAGAACTGCCAGATCGATCCGCTGAGGCGAACCGCGCGCTCGAAGTCGTATGTGTCCATGAACCATCCAAGCGCGGCTCGAAGATTGTCGTGATCGTCTTCCAGGCGGCGGAACCACTGCTTTGCGTCCGGACCAGAAATCTCAGACTCCGCCGACTCCCCCAGTTTCAAGAAGTATGCCGCGTGACTCTCTTTCGCCGCGTCTAACTCCTCCGACTGGCGCAACAGTTCGGAGGCAAACTCCCGAATAACGTCGAGCATCGAATAACGCTGCACCCCTTTCATCGGGTCGCTGAGGTAAACCAGGTTCTTATCGACGAGCGCGCTCATGCTCGCGACGAGAGAGGATTCGTCTGATCCTCGGATCGCCCCGGCAGACTCAAGCGTCCAGCCTCCGGCGAATACGCCCAAGTTTCGCAAGAGCGATCGCTCTTGTGGGATGAGAAGGTCGTAGCTCCATGCGATCGCATCTCGCATTGTTTGTTGGCGCCTCGGCAGATCGCGTTGCCCGCCAGTCAAGACATTGAGCGCTCGATCCAATTGATCGTTCAGATCCTCGAGCGAAAGGTGTTTGACGCGTGCCGCCGCAAGCTCGATCGCCAATGGAAGACCACCAAGACGCACGCAGATCTCACCGATGAAAGTCGCTGACTCGTCATCGAAACGAAGATCTCCCCTAACGGCCCGAGCGCGCTCGACAAACATCTGGATGGCCGAGTGCGATAGCAGGCCTTCGCCGGAAGTTTCCTCATCGCGGCCCGGCAGTTCAAGAGCCGGGACGATCACCTCGTGCTCTCCCATCAGCCGCAGCACCTCGCGGCTCGTCACCAAGATCTTTAGTCCTAGGTTCTGTGACAAAAGCTGGCTCACCAAGGGAGCTGCATCGATGACGTGCTCGAAAGTATCCAGAACGAGCAGGGATCGGGGGCCAAGCGCCTGGGCGATCGATGAAACGAGTGACTCCTCGGGAGAAGTAACGCCGATGAAGACCGCCAGTGTCGATGCGACCAGCCCCGGATCCGATACCGAGCTGAGCGGCACAAAAACCACGCGCTGCCCCTGCTGCAAAGCACGTCGGGCAGCTTCGATGGCAAGGCGCGTCTTACCTATTCCGCCCGGCCCGGTGATGGTAAGCAACCGGATCTGTTCATTAGACAATGCGCGATCGATCAGTTCGATCTCGCGTTCGCGACCGATCAGTTGCGTAGCAGGGATCGGAATAGGAGAAGCAGCAGTTTCTGTCGGCCCCCGGCGCGCACCCTTCCTCGCTGCGGTTCCGAATGCGCGTGACTCCTCTGTGCCCAATTCCAGGGCCGTCGCCAACCGCTCCGCCGTGTCCTGATAGACGGAGGTCCGAAGGCCTCGTTCGATGTCGCTGATGGTGCGGGTGCTGACTCCCGCATGCTCAGCCAACTCCTCCTGAGTCATCCCCGCGTTACGACGCAGACGCCGAAGTAAGCGGTCGAAATGACCGTCGAAGACTTCCGATGAAGACACTTGCCCAGCTCGCTCGCTCAAACCAGATCCTCAAAAAAGGACAGTCTGACGCCAAATCCTGATCAGTCCAGGCTTAGCCCGGCCCGGCCCGGTCACCCTTTTGATACTCGGTGGGTCAAGTCGGTGGACTTTTCGTGGCTCCCGCCCTGATCCGCATGAATAATCCCTTCAATCGGATCAACCAGCCGAAAGGAGAAGAACCAATGTCCATCGAACAGAACAAGCAAGTTGCTCGAACGCTCTACGACGAAGTTCTCAACGGAGGCAAACTCGAGTTGTTGGACGAGTTAGCGACGTCGGATTACGAGGAGCACGATCCCCTTCCAGGTCAGGGAACAGGCCTTGAGGGGTTGAAGGACCGATTCCGTATCCTGACCACCGCGATCGATCAAACGTTTTTCCTGGAAGACGTCATCGCGGAAGGTGATCGAGTGGTTGTGCGTTGGAAAAACAAGGCCACGCACGTCGGGGAATTCGTTGGGATCCCCGCAACGGGCAAGGACTACTCCATCAACGGCATCGATATCTACCGAGTCGAGGACGGCAAGTTGGCCGAGCACTGGCATGTGGTCGACCAGCTTTCGATGCTTCAGCAAGTAGGGATCATCCCGGGCCCTGAGGGACGGTGACGATCGTGAGGAGTCGAGAGGAACTGGAGCCCGTCATCGTGACCGCAGATGAGGGGAAGGCCATCGATGCAACACCAACCGGCGCGCTGGTGACGATCAAATTCGGCAGCGATGCTACGAACGGATCGTTCTGCGTCTTCGAGAGTCGGCGGAGCCAGGGAGATACTAGGGGGCCCGGCATCCATGCCCACCCTGGATTCGACGAGGTCTTCTACGTGCTCGAAGGCGAGTACGAAATCACCATCGATGGTGACCAGGTGCTCGCAATTCCTGGGACGGCCGTGTTCGTTCCTCGGAGCCACTTTCACACCTTCGCCGCGACGGGACGCGCCGAATCGAAGATGCTTCACTTCGTGACACCGGGAGGCTTCGAACATTACTTCGAAGACTCGATGGCCTCCTCTCAGCCAGGAGCCGCCGCATCCAAGTACGGGATCGTGTTCAAAGACGAGGCGTGACGCACGAGACAAAAGGTGGGCCCCGATTCGATCATCGGGGCCTACCGCCTTTTTCTATTTCCGAAAGGCCTCAACCCCAGCGGCGCGCCTTACGACGGGGTTCATAACCTCTTGCCGCGATAGCTAACTTTGTCGAGGAAGTGCCTAGGAAGTTATAGAGGATCCCGACCAGGATCAGGCTGATCCCCAAGTATGTGGTTGGCCCTAGCGGCAGCCGCCCTCCCGTTCGAGGCAGAGCGCCAGTCGATGTGGTTGCAGTCGCAACGCGCGACCTGCGCCTTGTCGACCTGGTGCCGTTCGGCGTTGTTGTGCCCGCGCCACTGGGGGGCGCCGCCAGGCAACCCGATGCATCGATGGTGTTGGTGTCTAACGTGACCGCGGCGTTTCTTGCCAGCGCTCGGCCGAACAAGCTTGCACCGGTATTGAGGGTTATTGACGCCAGTGCAAAGATGTTTCCGCGCAGAGTGGAGTTGGTTCCAAGAGTCGCCGAGCTTCCGACCTGCCAAAAGATGTTGCACTGACTGCCTCCATTTACGAAGACGACATTGCTGTTCGATGCGGTGATCAACGTAGATGCCGTTTTGAAGATCCAGACCGCGTTGGGGTCCCCCTCCGCATCGAGCGTCAGGGTCCCCGTGATCTGGAACGTGCCGTCGACCGAGTTATAGACGCCATGCTTGAGATTTTGCCCGCCAAGTTCCGTAGCGATGGTGGTAACAGGCGTTCGCCCTGCGGCATCGTTATACGCGGTCACTAATGCATCTTTCGCCCCCGCGGTATATGAAGGGTTGATCGTGCCGTTCTGCACAGTTCCTGGCGGGAACCCAGTAACTGCACCATTAGGGTGCGACCCAAGGTCCCCTTTAACAACGGTGGCCCCCGCATTGGTTATCCCTGAACCAGCCAGAACTGCGAAGCTGCCTGCGGTCCCAAGGCCCACCGTCGCTATGTGGTTCGCCTGCGCAGGAGCGGCCATAAGCACCACGAGTACCAGTGCCACGACAGCCGTCTTCTGGATCTTCATTAGCCACCTCCCCTAGTCCTCCAATGCTAGCGGAGTCCAAGCCACCCCCTTGGATTTGCCTTGGGATAAGAAGCGTCGCGCGGCCGGGAATAGGAAAGGGGGTGTCATGAGCGCGGCGTCATGAGCGCGGCCAGGCGGATCGTCGCAGGATCCCCAGTGCCCAACAATTGGCGCACCTGTTCCAAAGCCGAAGGTCCGGCATCGGGTTCACCTTCGAGGATGCCTTCGATGTCAGCCCAATCGCCCGTATCCGCTAACACTGTGGGCCGGCACCGGACCGCACGAAACTTCCCTGAGTTCGCTCGGAGCAAGACTCGTAAGGGCTCGCGTGAACCCTGACAAAGTCTCCGAACCGAGCGGGTTACTTCGGTCACGCCTTGCCGTAGAAGCTGGATAGGCCCGTTGTGGCCGCCGATAGGCTCGAACAATCAAGCGCGCTTCCAGCGGTATCCGCATAGGACCGAACGGTCGGCATGCCGCCTCTTCCACGCGTGCGCAGTCCAATCACTTCAGCGAAAATAAGCTTGTGAGCCCTCAAGAACTTTCGTCGCCCAAACCGACGATGCGTGGCCTGCTGCACGAGATCGCCTTCTTCGTGAGCCTGATGACTGGTCCGATCCTGGTGATCGTGTCGCGCACGTCCGATCGGTTGGGCACTGGGATCTACTCGGTAGCACTTTCCGCCATGTTTGGCGTAAGCGCGCTTTATCATCGGCCCGACTGGCGTCCATCTGTTCGCAATTGGCTTCGCAAGTTAGATCACTCGATGATCCTTGTATTGATCGCGGGAACTTTTACCCCGATAGCTTTGGCTCTTCATCACAACGGCCTCGCACGGGTTGGTCTTTCGATCGTGTGGCTCGTGGCTCTTGCGGGCACGCTTGCCCAGATGCTGCCGCTATCGATTCCCAAACCTCTGGTCGTCATCCCCTACCTGGCTCTTGGGTGGTTCGGCGCGTTGCTGTTCCCCAGCGCGCTGCGTGATTTCGGGGTTGGCTCTCCCCTGCTGCTATTGATTGGCGGGGTCTTATACACCGTTGGTGCGATCGCCTACGCGCGGAGATCTCCCAACCCCAAGCCAGGTATCTTCGGTTACCACGAGGTTTTCCACGCGTTCGTCATCGCTGCCGCTGCGTCACATTACGCAGCGATCGCAGTCGCGGTTGCCTAGCCAGTTATCATCGCTGCCCTTGACAGGAAGGAATCAAAGATCATGGAAGTAGCGGTATTGGGCTCTGGTGTGGTCGGTAGAACTCTGGCCGGCAAGATTTCGTCCTTAGGCCACCAGGTGGCGCTGGGTACCCGCGACGTCGAAGCACTCATGGCGCGGACGGACACCGTCATGGGGTCAGATGAATCCTTCGGCGAATGGCATGGCGCGCATGCAAGCGTTTCGGTAAAGACCTTCCCAGAAGCGGCGGCGAACGCAGAATTGATCTTCGTGGCTACTTCTGGGACGGCAACGTTGGATGCTCTTCGATCGACTGGAGCCGAGAATCTTGAAGGAAAGATACTTGTCGACGTCACCAATCCGCTGGACTTTTCTAAAGGATTCCCGCCAGTCTTATCGATCTGCAATGACGATTCGCTGGGAGAGCAGATACAACGTACCTTCCCGGCCGCCAAGGTGGTCAAGTCACTAAACACCGTGGGAGCCCCGTTGATGATCGCACCAGATTCAGTTGGGGCCGGCGAACATCACATCTTCGTCAGCGGCGATGATGCATCGGCTAAGGATCGCGTTGCGGATGTACTCCGAGAATGGTTCGGCTGGCGAAACATCATCGACCTCGGCGACATCACCACATCTCGGGGAACCGAGATGTATCTGGCTCTGTGGATAAGGATGATGGGAAGTCTAGGTACTGCGATGTTCAACGTCGCGGTCGTTCGGTAGCCGACAGAAGCCACGACGGCCGGCCTCCACTTAGTAAGTAAGATTCAGGGCTTCGTCTGACCTGGTCAACCACTCGCCAACGCTATGGCAGGGTCGGCCAACTTGATTGTCCCTTGGTCCGGCGGGGTGGCATCGCGAAGGATGGCGGGTTCGATCTTCAACTGGAATGTGATACCTAGAGCCCAGCAATGTGAAGCACTGTCGGCAAGAACTCCGACGCAATCAGAGCTTATCGAGACAACTTCATCACAGTTGAACTCGATCCTGTCGGGGGACCTGTCGATCGCTCCCAGGAAAGCGTCAAGAAGCTGTTCCCGCTCGGTAGATGAAAGTACCCCCGCACATCTGATCGTAGAAAGGTCAGATCTGTGCGTGGCTTCGATGGTCGCTTTCGTAGCTATCACTCCCTTCGAGAACTCTTCTGGAATGCACTCGAACGCGGTTAGCTATCTAACCGGCTCGAGAATGTGCTGTATACCCTAGGGCCGGGCAACATAAACGGGCTCCCCATGCATCAGATGCGCATTCCACGAACTGAATCGACCCACTTCCCGCTCCCCTATCTGCCCAGCTCAAATTTGACCACTGAGACTCCTTCTTTGGCAGTTGAAGGCACCTGCGAGGTGAGGTCCGCCAAATGGACCTGCCACGGATGTCATTGGGTGGCACGGGTTTGACGGTGCGTCCATCGGGGAACTCTGCGGTCCACTAGGAGGTCATGCTTTGGCCAGGCTGAAAGAGCTCGCGGGCATCGATAAGGGCATCATCGCCATCCTCAGGTGCATCGAGAAGGAGCCTGAACCGTACGCGGCAGCATGCGTCCGCATCTCCCGCGAGACTGGCTCGTCGCTAGACAAAACTCTGAGCACATTCGATCGGCTTCAAAGTTGGGGATTCACTCAGCTCGTGCGGGACAACGACGTGCTGTGTATACAAATTCGCGATTCCCCTGGAGTTCTACCGCTTGATTAAGAGATGGTCGTTGCTCATTCTAACAGTGTTGTCAGCATGCGCGGGGCCCGCATTCAACTTCCATGCATACGAAGGAAAGGCCGTTGACACCGCCGATAGCGTACTTTCTTCGGCCCACTCGATGCACATGATCGTGCTCGGGCTAAAACGGGGCAATTCGTTCGACACGTTCGCAGAGAGCGCGATCCAGGATGCAGAAGACGGAGCATCAGGGACGATCTCGGCCTTCGAAACCATCGAACCGCCGGGAAGAGATTCGATTCGTTTGAGATCCGAACTCGATGGTCTCCTTCAAACTGCATCCGGCGCGATCAGCGACATGCGGATCGCCTTCCGTCGAGGACAGATGAGCGAGATGCTTCGACTGGATCTGGATCTTCAGAAGACAGCGGATGAGTTGAAGGCTTTTTCCGAGGATCACTCGTGAAGAAGGTTCTTCAGATCTTCCTCGGTGTTCTAACCGCCATCGGTGGATTCGTTGATATCGGTGAACTCGTAGCTGCCACCCAGATCGGGGCCCGTTTCGCGATGAGTCTCGCGTGGGTGATTCCACTGTCGGTGATCGGCATCATCCTTTATGCGGAGATGTCCGGGCGGGTCGCAGCA
>JBHELT010000059.1:0-17175 GCA_046262935.1 Actinomycetota bacterium
CGCGAGCCCCTGTATCGATCACGGGGTGGTTGCCATTCTGATCTTGTGTCTGCGCCTGGGTGGTGGTTTGCCTGTCGTCGTGTTGGATGTCTTTCCAGCGCGATCCATCGAAAAACATCAACACTGACTCGGTAGCCCCAACCTTCGTGCCTTGGAACTTAGCCGGGTCGCGGCTTACGGATGCAAAGATGTGCAGCTGGCCGTTGCTGGCCCTTGTTCCATCGAGGTCGATGATCGTTGCTGCGTCATCAAGCGACGCTGCAGCATCGAACCCGCCAGTGCTCTTTTGAAGGACCGCTCCACCCGAACCACCGACGAGCAATGTTCCGTCTTTCAGTCCCTTGACTGCGATGAATGCGGGAGTCGGCTGTCCCTCGATGCTTGCTGCTTGCGTCGCGGAGGGATCTAAATCGAGTCCAGCGCCGCCAGAAGAGGTCACCGCGAGAGTGCCGTTGGCCCCGGCGACTGCGAACCCAGAGCGGTATGCGCTTACCGAATAAAGGGCGGCATCGCTCAGTTTCTTAGCGAAGTTCCATTGCGATCCTGCGAATTCCAACACCGTGCCTCCGGCGCCTACTGCAAGACCATGGCTGCCATTGAAGGCAAGAGAGAAGATCGCTTCGTTGGTCGCTTTACGCGCTGTCGAAGTTCTTCCGTTCGCATAGTGGATCATCGTTCCGTCGTTGCCTGCGATCCAAGCATCGTTCGCGTTCACCCAGGCAACGGTATGAAGGTCCGAGTTCGTTACCTGTTGGCCTCTGTCCCACCCAACGCCTTTCCTGTAGACCAACATGGTGCCGTGGTCACCGACCGCCAGGGCGCTATTTCCATCCGGAGATATCGCCACAGCCTGCAGAACGTTGGTATTGGCATTCGGCCATCTGGCGACGTGGGGCCTTTCGGGATTCGAAGTGAAATGACCGATCGTCCTTGTGCTCGAAACCAATGCAGACGCTTGCTCGGTGTTCCCCGACGAAGCAACCCAACCTTCGGTTGCAGAAGAGAATGCAACGGAGTTCAAGAAGCCAACCGCGTCGGGCTCTCTGAACCAACCGTTTCGGAAATGGAAAAGCCCCCGACCGCCAGCGAAAACTTCGCCTTGTGATATCGAAAGGCTCGTTATCGGCCCACCTGATGCCGGCATCGTTTTTCCGGAATCGCAGATCTGCGTCGGTTCGATTTGATCGTTCGATAGCGAATACTGCTGTGGACAATAAGCAGTGAATGTGTAGTTCTGCTGGCTGTCGCTTTGATCCTCGGTTGAAAGGGTGAATGGCGTTTGTGCTTGACCCAGCGGTTGACCGGGATCTACTGGGTATATGCCCCCTGCGAACCAGATGGTCGATGAACCTGGCGACCCCATAACGGTTGAACCCAGGGCAGCCAGGTTAACGCTCGATCCCTGGCTGCTGGGGGCCGGGCTGTCGAAGATCGCCTTGCCGGTAGTTTTTCGGCTCCAAGAGATGCCGTCGCGGTGCAAGATCTGCAGTTCATGGGCAGAGTCGTTGCCCACGGCCCATGCGCGCTCTTCTGAAACCGCGTAAACGCCAGCCAGGTCTGGGATTTGCGAAGAGACCACCGGTTCGGGATCTACTGACCATGCCCCCCCGGTGAGCTTGAGCACTGTGCCTTGGTTGCCGACCGCGTATCCGTAGACACCCGAGGAACCAGTGTGTATCGAAACCGAGTTGAGGTCTGCGCACCCGGATAAGAAGATCCCGTCGCATGCGCTTTTGAAACTCCAGCCTTGGCCTGGCAGGTGATGAAGCAAAGCTCCCTGCGTTCCTACCGCCCAGCCTTCACCGTTATCAGCCAACGAAAGGCCAGAGATCAAAGGATTAGGGATGTCGCCGTCGCTCTTGGGCTCGGGGGGCCCAGTCACTTCCCATGCCGAGTTGGAGTAATGAAGAAATACCAGCTGGCCCTGCAATGTGTCCGAGTGCCACCCAGGCCTGGTCGCTTTCATGTGGCCAACGGCCCAGCCCTCGCGGCCGCCCGAGCCTGGCACCATCTCGATGCGAACTGCCCGCGCTCCCAAGGTCACGGTCTGCATAGCGGCAGAACCGGATAATCCGGCAATCGAAAGCGGTGTTGAGTCGGTATGTCCGGGAGTCTGGGACGCGACCATGACCACCATAAAGGTCAATAGCAGCGCCAGAGCGAATCGCATCGGTTTGATCATCGTTGAGTTCCCACGTGCATCTTTGGCCGCGCAAGCATGGCCCGACGGGCTCCGGCAGTTCGAAGCCGAGGTTCAAGGATAGCGCAGTTTCAAAGGCTGCAAAAAAAGTTTTCATCTCAAGCAGGAGTTTGCCTTGGCCATGTCGAACCTTTCGCAAGACCCATAAAAGCAGTCGAGTAAAGATGGAAGGGAGATCCACATGAAAGTTGGACCAAGAGGTCTAAGGGCGGTCCTTTCGCTAGCCCTTTGTTCCTCGTTAGTTATGGTTGCAACGGCTGGCACTTCTCAGGCAGCCGACCACACGCTCACCGACGCTCACACGAGCACGGCTTATCCCGACGCAGCGTACTCAACCGCATGTGTCACCGACGACCGCGCACCACAGCACGGTCGAGCAGCCACAGGCGCCAGCGCAGGTGACTGCAACAACAACGTCGCCAACGCCGACATCACCAGCGTTGACGTGAACAACTCAACTCTGCTCGACCTCGCCGGCAACGATGGCGTGTTCGGAACCGCAGACGACGCGGCTGGTCTCGACCAGGTCGCCGGAACCGGTGACGAGCCTTCGAAGACCTCCATCACCCGCACGGTGCCGGCTCTTTCGGTTACCTACCACTACGCAGGCGCCATCCCAGCTTTCAACACCAAGATGGCTCCGCTAACCACCGGCCTCGGTGGGAGCACCGAGATCGACGGAGTTGGCTCTTCGTTCATCTTCCGCAACCAGCAGTTGGAGCGCAACATCCTGTACCCGCTGTGCAAGGGCGACACCAGCAACCCCGCAGCGCCAGCCGAGGTTCGTGACTACCAAGGTCATTACAACGACAACTGGTTCTTCTCGCTTGACTTCGAATGGGACTACAACGGCGCTGTCTACGCACCGCTGATGGTCTTGTACGTCAACGACCCCGACGAAGGCATCTTCAACTACTTCGCAATCACCCAGCTTTTGGTTGATACCGATTACAACCCATGGGACAACGACGGTACCGACGCTAACTACCCAGACAGCGTCGTTCCGGTGGACTCACAGACGGGGCTTGGCAAGTTCTACAACTACTCGATCAGCGCCGACCGTCACGCTGCGACCATTACCATCCCCGGTCGCATCATCAGCAGGACTGACTCGTCGGCGAACACAAGCTGCAAGCCTGTTCGCTCCTACAACGACACCGTGGCAACCCACACCAAAACCCAAGGCGTCCACAACTGGGGCGTCGAGATCTACCCGATCCTGCAAACATCAGCCCAGAAGGCAACTGCAGACTTCAAGGGATTCGATCCAGCGGCTCGGACCATCAACGACACCATCAGCGACATGTCCTTCGAGTCGTCGGTGTCTACCTTGGTTGGAACGCCGAGGGTCGCAACCTGTGAGGCTGTTGTGACGGTGTGTAACACTCCAGCAGAAGTCGAACAGGATGCTATCGGGCTCATCGGCCTGTCGAACACGGTCGATGTGTACGACCGCAGTGGGGCTCCCCAGCGTCAAGGCGGCCTTAATAACTTCGCTAACGCTGGTATGCAGAACGGTGCCAACGGCGAGTTCCTCAGTTACTCGCCAGGCGTTTACCCAGGCTGCCCATTGCCGACCTTCGGCGGGCGTGTTCCGCCGAACCCGCTCTGGATCCCAGGTACAGCGTGCGCAACCGAGGACCCCGTTGCCAACAAGTACCTGCTCACCGGCGAAAGCATGCTGTTCGGTAACGGCGGTTCGTCAGCCGGCTAAACCGAACGAAGTACTGAAAGAGGGCCCCCTTGGGGGCCCTCTTTCGCGTATGCGTGTTTCACGTTTGCGTGGTGTTTACTTGATCGTGATGGGCGGATCGTTCTTGTTGAAATCAAAGATGATGTTGCCCTTGAGGTCTTTTAACTGGACTCGGAACTGCACCTGCTTTGCGGTCGGCGATGGTATGTAGTTGAGCGTCGCGTACCAAGCCTTCGGCCCGCCTTTCGGCACCACCATCGACAGGGCCTGAGCCGTTGGCTGTCCATCCTCGTAGGCCCCAACCCATACCACTGCGCTGTCGTAGTTGGTCACCTTGTAGTTGCCCTTGAAGGTGATCGAGCAGTGGCGACCGTGAACTATCGGGCACTGTGCTGGGGTTGGATCGGTCTTGCTCTTGCGCGGATAAACCGCGGCTGCGAAATCTTGAGGAACCGGTGAGTGGTCTGGCAACGTGAACCCGCCCTTGTTCGACTCTCCTCCGGCGATGACCGGCGCGGAAGGATCGACCTGACCAGTCCCCGGGCCTGAAGTTGAGCCCGATGCAGGGCCGGTCGCCGCTGAACCAGGACTCTTGGTGTTCTGCTTGGATGGATCGGTCGAGAAAGCATGTTGCGAATATGCAACACCAAGGCCCGCCAGCGCCACGAGCGCGACTCCGCCGCCGATCTGCCAAGGGCGAAGTGACCTGATGCGGCTCGCTTCCTTTGGGGTTGCAGCGGCTTTGGGGGCTTCGGAAAGGTCCTGGGTGTCTTGTTCCACGGCTCAGTCAGTGTGGCGGAATGGGCTCTTCTTGTCGACCGGACCTTGGTCGATGCCGAGCCTTCGCTCCTGGCCATACCCAGCGAATACGAATCTGACTTGGTCTCCGGGCTTGGACTGTGCAACCAGCCGCAGGTCTTCGGAATGGATGATCCCCGCCGGTGCGTATCCTCCGACGGTTGGGGACTCAGCCATCGTTACTATCGCGTGACCCGAGGGCAGCATCTGTATACAGCCAGGGATCAAGGGCTCCGACAGTTCCAGAGCCGGCCTCTCGCCAACCGGGTGGTCAGCATCGAGGTGATATCCCATACGATCCGTGCGGCGGCCTATGGTCCAATCCGAGGCCATCATGAGACTCGCTCCAAAGGTCCGTACTTCGCCTTGCATCGGCGGTGGATCGACCGGAAGTGGAGCGTTCTTCGGGTTAGGGACATTGGCGGTGAAAGTATCGCCCGCCCGAACCCAGCGACCAATGCCCTCGCGGACGCAGGTTGAACGGCTTCCGAATGACTCTTGCATGTCGAACCCGCCTTGGATTGCGAGATAACTCCAGACGCCTTCCTTCGGAGAACTGACTTCGATGCTTTGGCCGGGTCCATATTCCACAGGTTCCCACCATGGGGCCCCCGAACGCACGGCACCCCCGAACGCCAGAACGCACACCTTGGTGACCTGGATCTCGAATGGGGAGGGCCCGAGCTCGATGCAAGCTGCTCCGGCCGGATTGCCAACACATCGGTTGGTCAGTTGTAGGCATGCAGGGTCCATCGCCCCGGATCTACAGTGCCCTTTCCACGTCCAGCCCCTGCGCCCAAGGTCCTGGATGCTCGACGCGACCGCGGCCTTAGTGACTTTGATCACATGCGTACCGATGCCTTATCCCGAGGTCTCACGCCGGCAGGAAGGTGATGTAGTCACCAGGTTCGCAGTCGATGGCCTCCGTGAGGGTTGCGATCAGGTTCCACCCTCCCGGTCGCTCAAGGCCATAGACGCCGGTCTGCGCACCACCGATCGCCACGGTTCCGGCACCGACAGATGGCCGCGGCTGCTCGCGTCTTGGTGCGGCCAGCCGCGGGTCGAGCCCTGCAAGGTAGATGAACCCTGGGGAGCCGATCATAGAAACCAGGTAGGGCCCGCTGGAATGGATCGCGATGACTTGCTCGATGGTCAACGAGTTATGAGCGGCAACGGATCCTAGGTCAGGGCCGGCGTAGTCAGCTCTTACTTTGAACGAACGGCCGTCTTGGATAGGTGAAGCATCTTCGGCGATCGCGGATAACTGCTCATTCGAGATCGTGGCTTCTTCGATCTCGACCAACACGCTTAGGTGGCCGGGATTGGCATCGATCACTCCGGGCAACTCTCGCAATCGCCTGGCGTAGTTGATGATCAACTTGAGGTGTTCCGCCGACGGGGGACCGGTGAAGCGCACGATCCTTGCCCGGTCACCGA
The DNA here is from genome assembly GCA_046262935.1 of Actinomycetota bacterium. Taxonomy (GTDB): domain Bacteria; phylum Actinomycetota; class CADDZG01; order JAHWKV01; family JAHWKV01; genus JBHELT01. The sequence continues at coordinate 6,129 of JBHELT010000059.1, forward strand.
ACAGTGCGACTTCTCTAACATTAAGCCTCTTCATGGACCGATGACGAAACCTGCGCGCAAGAGGCAGGCTCTCGTCGCTTTGAGCAACTCAAGGGCATTCAGGGAATCGGAATGGACGCACAACGAGTCAACCTCCGGTGCCAAGCCAAGCGCTTGTTCGATGGCTTCGCCGGGGTCGGTGATAAGAGCATCCCTTTCATCGCGCGACCTGAGTCTGCCACCGACCGTGTAACGGCGGTCGATGAAGCCCTCAGTTATCAGGTCTAGCTCTGAGTCTTTCGTGATCGGCGAACCCGCAAGGACCATCAGCGGAAGGCCGAAGAAACGCGCGACCCTGGCGATGGCCTCCGAAGCCGGTGGCATGTTGGTTGAGGCTTCGTTATAAAGCGCCCCGTGGGGCTTGATGTATGCGACCTTCGCCCCCAGCGAGTCTGCGATATCGATAAGCGATGCTACCTGTCGCTTCAAGTCGGCCTCGAGTGAAAGCTGGTCGATCACAACCGGCCGTCTGCCGAAACCTTGGACGTCAGGGTACGAAGGGTGCGCCCCTATCCGTACTGCGTGGTCAAGGGCCTGCGTCACCGCGGTATGCATCGAGTCTTCATCGCCGGCGTGGCCGCCGCAGGCGATGCTCGCCGAGGTTATGTGCCGCATGAGGACATCGTCCGACTGCGACCCCTCTGCGAGGTCCGCGTTAAGGTCGATCCTTCTGCCCATCGATCGCCTAGGTCCCGCCAGGCTCAGATCTCCAGGTCGGGGATGACATCGGGGGCCGCTATGTCGACAGCCCTTGCTGCACGATGCTTGGCGGGCTTGGGGCCCCCGTTGCCGGATCGGTTGGCGAACGCAGCGAGCGGTTTAGGCAGCTCAAGCCGCTTCACTTTGCTCAGCAGCGGTTCGAGCTCTGGACCAGCCATGGTTTCGCGCTCCAGCAGGAGCGTCACGATCTCGTCGAGGATGGATTTGTTGGCTTTGCAGATGGTGACAGCTTGCTCTTCAGCCTTGTCGAGGATCTTACGGATCTCGCGATCGACCTTGTTCAAGATGTCACCCGACGTGCTTTGAGACGCTGCGAAGTCGCGGCCCATGAAGACGGCGCCCTCGTGAAGAACCTGAAGGGTTCCAACTTCGTCGGTCATGCCATAGGTCGCGACGACTTTCCTCGCGAGAGTTGTCGCCTTTTGAAGATCTCCAGTGTTGCCTGTGGACATCTCACCAAATAGCAACTTCTCCGCCGCTAATCCCCCAAGCAGCGTCGTCAATTGGCCCTCGATCTCCGAGCGCAACATGATCATGCGGTCGGCAGACGAGAACGTCGACGCATGGCCCAGCTGCAGACCGCGCGCGACGATCGAGAGTTTGAGAACACCGGTCTCCTGTCCTGCGCCACGCGCAACTACCGCGTGTCCGGCCTCGTGATACGCGATCAGGAGCTTCTCGTCATCGGTGAGGATGTGGCTCTTGCGTTCCGGACCGGCGAGTACCCGGTCGACCGCTTCTTCAAGGTCTTGTTGAACGATCTCACTGCGATGGCGGCGGACCGCAAGCAACGCGGCTTCATTGAGGATGTTGGCGAGTTCTGCACCGGTGAAACCGGGGCACTGCTTCGCGATCGATGAGAGTTCGCAATCCGGCGACATGGGCCGGCCACGCGCGTGGACTTTCAATATCTCTTCACGCCCGCGCACGTCGGGAACGTCGATGACGATCTGTCGGTCGAAACGTCCCGGCCGCAGAAGCGCGGGGTCCAAGATGTCGGGACGGTTGGTTGCCCCAAGTACGGCGACGCCCAGTGAGGAGGAGAAACCATCCATCTCGACGAGCAACTGGTTAAGTGTTTGCTCGCGTTCGTCGTTGCCGCCACCAACGCCGGCGCCACGCATACGACCGGCGGCGTCCAACTCATCGATGAAGATGATGCAAGGGGCCATCTCCCGCGCTTGAGCGAAGAGGCTTCGCACGCGGGCGGCACCAACACCGACCAAAGATTCAACGAATTCCGAACCGGAAAGTTGGATGAAGGGCACCCCAGCTTCGCCCGCAACTGCTTTAGCCAGAAGGGTTTTACCGGTTCCGGGGGGGCCTGCGAGGAGGACTCCCTTGGGCGCGCGCGCACCAACTTCGGCGAACTGTCCGGGGTTCATCAAGTAATCGACGACCTCTTGCAGTTCGGTGATGCCTTCGTCGATCGCGGCGATGTCTTTGAAAGTGATGGTTCCTTTGACGCCTTTCTTTCGACGTTGGATCTTTGCCGCGAACTTGCTGAATCCGAGGAAGTCGGAAGCGCCGCCCCCTGAGCCGGTGATGATGAGGAAGAAGAACGAAAATACCGACGCCAGGATGAGAAGCGGTACCAGGAATTGTGCGACGAAACGCAGAACGCGCTTTCCGTCTTGGTGATCCCAAGAGATCTGTGTGTGCGATGGAGAGTTACGCAATTTGTCTTCGATGATGCTTGTCATCGCGCCAGATTCGGGTTCGGCGACCCACGCCGTCTTAGGTGGTTTTGCTTTCGCCTCTACCGTTTGCGTAACTGCTGGTGCGGCCGTCGTACCGGGTGCAGTAACTGTCGTGGTTGCGGCAGGCGCCGGTGCAACTGTCGGTTGCTGCGCGACTTTCAAAACGATGTTCGAATCCATCTCCTTGAAGTGCGCCTCACTTATGAGACCCTGGTCGGCGAGCTCGTAAACCTTGGTCAACGTCAATTCCTGCCCAGGTCGTTCCGGTTGGATCTGATTTATCAAGAAGAAAAATGTTGCGAGCAAAGTGAAGATCAAAAGAACCAAGAGCGGGCCGAACATCTTTTTGAATCCGGGCCAGCGAGGTTTGAATTTCTTTACGACTTTGCCGAACGCTGTTTCGAAGAATGGGGTCTTGCCGGAACCTTGGGCTCCGGGCTTTTTCGGGTCTTGTTTCTTCTTGGTAACCGAGGGCACAGCAACTTCCTCCTTTTGGGGTGAGCTCGGTCCTTGCCCGCGTGGAAACTAGGGCAGAACTGAATCGTCAATCATGGACCGGCGCGGCAGGCCTGTCTAATCGGACTGAGCGCAAGACCCACACCATTGGTTCGACGGGTTTTCGCTGATTCCTGCTTCGAACTGAGATCCTTCCAATCCTGGCACCTCGCCGATCCTGGCTGAGCGCCGGTTTGACGCACGGCGTTAACAGCAGCTCCGCAGGCGTCAGCAAAGCGGGCCGAGCGAAAAAAAAGGACTTTTTTCCTGTCGCGAGCAGGAAATGGGCATCCGACGTCGAAATCCCAGGAACATCGAAAAAAAGGCAGTGGACGTGGGGGGAACCCCACAAGGAGGAGCGCATGAAGGGAAAACTAGGCAAGACATTCCTTGTTGCGGTTTCGTCGGTGGCGATGCTACTGGCGGCGACTGTTCCAGGATGGGCGGTTACCGGTTCTGACTCGACGGCCGACAACATCGACCCGATCCTCGTTAGGGGAGACGCACTGGTGAGCAATCCCACCCTCCGTACCACTGCAACGCCTGGGGCCAACATCACCGGTTTCGAGCTAACCGCCTCTGGCACAACCATCACCGCAACCATCACGACCAGGGGTGCCATCTGGCAGTGCCCAGCGGCTCCTTGTGCCTATGACCAGTTGAAGCCGTATGGGGGCCAGGATCTGATGGTCCTGTTCCAAACCCCCGAACTCAACGCCTACGGTGACATCGGCTGCGCCGACGTCGCATGTACTGGTCAGAACCATTGGGCTCCATTGAACCCGCTGGACAATTTCTACTGGATGCTTCACTTCTCAGCCAACGACAGTGAGCAACGCAATGATGCTTCACTCGGGTATTACGACCCAACTGGTCGCCTCGAGGGACTGCCGCTGGAGCCGGGTATCGGTCAGACGTTCTTCACCACTGCCCAGCACAAGAGCACCGATTGCCTCGGGCCCGATCAATACCCCGGTGGAGTAGCGGGTCCCCTGCCTGCAGGAATCTCGAATAATGTCACTCTGAGCTTCCCAGCAGCGAACCAAGTCAGGATGACCGTGCCGTACGTCGCCCAATGGCGTACGAACAAAACTTGCCTCGGCCGTTCCAAGGAGATCATCAAGCCTGGTGAGACCATTTCGAACGCAGTTGCCTTCTCGTGGCTCGACCACGAGATCGGCGGCCCGGATCCGGTTGGCCTGATCCTTGGATGGACCTGGTACACCGACTCGGTTCCGGCGCTCGAGAGTGGCTCTGGGTACCGCGTTGGTACGCCTGCCGGCGACCCGAACCCGTCACGCTATGCTGGCCCCAAGTGCCCGCTCACCGTGCGGTCGGCTGGTCCGTTCGCAGGTGGCGAGGTGAACCCGCTCTACGACGGGTCGCCGTGTACGATCGTCAACCCGGTTGGCCCAGGCTTCTCAGCATCGAACCTGAACACAACCGCTGGATAGGTAAAACGCTTTAAGAAAGAGGCCGGCCTGTGGCCGGCCTCTTTCGATTCTGCATTACCCTTGGCTTGTTATTAGACCCCTAGGCGGTGAATGGCATTGACTCGCAGGTTGAAGATCGCGATCGCACTGGTTGCGATCGCCTTGCTCGCATCGGGGTGTAAGTCGGCCCCCAAGGGGCGCGACGGTTTCACTTTTCCAGGTCCGATCCCAGCTGCTGCGCAGAAGGCCAATCGGTCCCCGATCCCTGCAGGCTCACCCTTCCAGGCGAAAGACTCGCGGCCACCAGTCCCGGCTCCTTCGGTTGGTAAGACGGATGCAGGATGCGTCGAGGCCAAGCCGGTGCCCCTTCTTTCGCCTTTGCCTCAAGACCGCTCATGGGTCGCCGCTCAGATCGACGGCTCAGGCAGCTTCGGGACGGGTTGCGAAAAGATGGACCCGGGAAGTGATTGCCAGATCCCATTTCGTGGCGGATGGAAACTGATCGGTCACGCGACGGGGTCTATGGTGTTCCAAGTCTTCGAGAACGGCAGTTCGACCCCGGTTCGCAGTCCAGAATTGGGGGGAATACCCACCGCCGGGAAGTTCAGTTCTGCCACGAGGCTGTTTTACAAGATCTCTCAGAACGCCAAACGGGCCACCTTCAGGGTTCTATTGAAAGACGAGGTTGGTCGCGTTGTTGCTCAGTCTGAGCCCGAGACCGTAACGTTGCCTGCGTGCTTCAGGGATAATCAGTGAGCAGCCACCGCGCCTCTTCGCATACTGCCTGACCGATGAGAGCAAGAACGATGGATACCCGAACAAGACCCTTCTTGCTTCTAAGCGTTGTCGCCATGTTCGCCACCTTGACCGTTGGGGCTGCTTTCGGAGCAGCGCGCGATTACCACTTCGATGAGAGTGGGATCCAAGGGTCATCCAACGCCGTGATGCAGCAAGTCACCGTGCCCGCAAGGATCGCGCGCGTTGATTCGGTGCCTGGGTCTGCCGGAGCAGAAGTGTGGGCGATCGGCCTATCAACCGCAGAGCTTCCCGGTTGGGACCGCTCGCTCGGCGGACAGCAAGTGGTATTCCTTCGCTACACGCGCTCTCAGGGTTTCTGGCAGTTGATCGGGCCACCGAAGGACGCATCCGGACAGAACATAAACCCCAGGCTCTTTTCCCTATCGATGACATCGAGTGGAGAGGGTTGGGCTGTCGGGGATCATGGACTGGTTTTGCACAAGGCTTCTGGCGACACAGCTTGGGTCGAATCACCCGAGGCCGAGGCCGAGGCGCGGAGCGCTGGTGATGCTGAGTTGAAATCTGTCTCGGTAACCCCGGACGGCTCGTCGGGGTACATCGTCGGAGTTACATCGGGAACGGGGACGGCGGCTGGTTCGACGATCATGCGTCTGTCCGACGGACACTGGCAGAGAGAAACCATAAGTCCGGATCTGATCGCGGACGGACGTCCGGAACTCATCTCGGTCAGTGTAGTCAACTCCGATGAAGCTTGGGCCATAACTGGCGCGGCCACAAGAGACCTTCGGGTTTATCACCGAACCTCCGGGTTGTGGGTGCGCGTAACTACCGATCCCGATCCTAGATACCCGATATTCGCAGGACCGCATCCGTCTCAAGCTAAGAACGGTGCGTTCAATCAAGGGGCTTATGGTGGCGCCGTCAAAGCCGATACGTCCGGAGCTTGGATCGGGGGGCAGATATTCCCATCGGATGTCCTGCATCCCACAGGCGATGCTCTTCGTGGTGATGCATCGCGACCGTTCGCCATACATGTATCCGACTCGGGTACCCAGGTCACGAGCTATTGCCCTGACCAGTATTCATTGGATCAAACAAGCGCTGGCCTTCAAGACTCGCGGGCCATGTGCGATCAGCCATTTCCATTCTCGATCCTCGACCTAACCAGTTTTTCGCTCCTTCCAAACGGTGAGGTATTCGCTGGGGGAGTTGGTTTGTTCCACTTCGTGAACGGGGGGTGGTTCCACGAACCCGACTCCAACGGGTACTTGATCTCGATATCGATGTCGTCATCGAAAGAAGGCTGGGTCGCGACAACAGGAAATGCTTTCGGCGCAGGAGGTTCGGTCGTATCAAGTGAGAACACCTTGGGCCATTGGAGTGCGACGCCAGCGACACCGAGGGTTGCGCGTTGGCCTCAGCCACAAACCCTCCCATTGCACGGGGTTGCCGCGGCGCCTGACGGGTCTGGACGCGCATTGGCGGTTGGCGAAGAGGGGGCCGTCGTTGGGTACGCCCCTGATGTTGGCTGGGATCAGCAGACAAGAGTGGTGCTCGGGGTTCTTCATTCAGTTGCGTGGTCGGGGCCGAACACGGCATGGGCCGTCGGAACCAGAGGAACGATCACCCAGTTCGATGGAACCAAATGGTCTGAGTCCCCCGAATCTCAAAAACTGACCAACGAGGCCCTCTTCGCAGTTGCATTCGTTAGCCCATCGGAAGGTTACGCCGTCGGCTCCAATGGCATCATCCTGCGTTTCGATGGCACACATTGGTCAACGGACGCTGGCTCATCATCGGTCACGAAGAGGACGTTGTTCTCGGTCGCTGCCCGTCCTGGCACGATCATCGCCGTTGGCGCACAGGGGACCGTGATCGAAAGAAGCTCGGGGTCTTGGCATCACTCGTCGGCCGAGTCTCTTGCAGCAAGGTCAACCGGGGAGCCTTCGAACTTGCAGTCGGTCGCGGTGCTGCCTGATGGAACCGCGATCATCGGTGGGAATCAAAGCACGCTGTTGGTGAAGCAACCGGGTTCCTCATTCCAGCCTCTTCCGCAACCAGTCGAGGGCGACATACTTGCGGTCAACGGGTCGCGCCAGGGCGGTGCGTTACGGCTGTTCGTAAGTGTCGATCCCGAAACCGGACCCAGCGCTACGAAATACAAAGGCGAGAAGTTATTCGCGACGCGCAGCACCCTTGTGACCTTCGAGGGCGGAACATGGAGAGACGCAACATTGATGCGGCGTCTCACGACGTATGCAGGGTCGACCGATGGCTCCAATTTCTTGGATCCGATATTCGCGATCACGTTGGACGCTTCGGGAACCGGATGGGGTGTTGGGGGATTGACTGCAAGTCAACCAGACGACACTCACATCGGAAGGCTTCAAGCCACATCATCGATCTACCGAGTCACACTGGGATCCGACCCAAGACCTGCTTTTTCACAAGCATCGGTTCAACTTCCTAAGACTGGCGTCAATTTTGCCTTCTTCGGTGAAACGTGGTGTTCACAAGGCCTGTGCAGCATGTCGATGGGCAGTGGTACGCAAGCCGACGAAGTTGCCCTTCAGATCAAGAAAGAGATCGAGACGGCGTCGCACCTCGCAAATGGTCCCAAGTTCGTGATGTTCGGGGGCAATGCGCGAGCGATCGGAATGCCCGAAGAGTTAGGTGAATCGAAAGGATTCCTGAGCAGTTTCAAGGGATTGCCGGTCTACGGTGCCGTTGGTAACCGCGATCTTTTCAATGGCATAAGCGAGACTATCCTTGGCCAGATCATGAGCGGAGCATCCATCATCTTGCCTAAGACGAGTGGGGACCCTGGGAACTGGAAAGAAGTGTTCGCTCACCAGTCTGCCCCGTGGGGCGATGGGCCTCTTCCGGCGAACATCCAAGAGCCGTCCTTGAAAACGGGCACCGGCACCTTGCCAACTGCGGGACTGGCGCGCACGCACTATGCGTTCGATTACATGCAGAACGCCAGACCAAGTTTCCGTGTCATCGTGGTTGATTCGAGCAATCGTTCCTTCGGTACCTCGACAACGCAGAACCCACCTGAGAAACAGGACACATGGTTTGGCAACGTGATGCTCGATGCATCCAACGCCGGGCTTCCAACGATCATCGTGATGAATCAACCAACCATCCTTCCCGATCGCGAAGCGTTGCAGAGTTCCAACTGGACCCAGCCCGATCAAGGTTCTTTCGAAAGCCTCGTAGAGGCTAACCGCGTAAGTGCTGTGTTGACGGCGGGCGCTCGTTGGAATGTGCGCGGCGGGTACCCGGCGAATCTCCCCGTCGTTCCGTACTTCATCATGGGGGGCGGAGGGGCCCCCCTCGGTTACGACCGACCCAGCGACGCAACCCAGGACCCAACGAAACTTCCATCAGATGGGTTCTACAACGCTTGGTTCTTGGTCAATATCGATCCGACTGCTCCTTCGGTGCTGGGTCTTCCAGGACAGGCCAAAGTCACTGTCACTCCTTTCCCGATCCTTGAATCGGTTGCGATCCACGGTATGGATGGAAGATCCGTCGCGGGCGGAAACACGATGAGGTTCACAGCATTGGCCAGGTCGCTTGAAGACGGGACGACAGATCCGGAACAAGCAAAATCCACCTATTACTCATTCGGCTACGGAAACAGTTCCGTATGTGATGGAGCAGGACAGGGGCACGGAGTCTGTTCGGCGCGCGACGCGATGCGCCCGCCATACCGTTTCTTCAGTGAAGACCCAGCGATCATCGACTTCGTAAAACCGAATTACTCCTTCGGAGCCAACTATCCGCTACGCGACAGCCTGAACAAGATCGTCAAAGATCCGATCGGTGAATTCGGACTTGCATGCGCATTCAAAGTAGGCAGCACTTTCATCGACGTGGAATCCGGATTTCAGCGTTCACGCATGAAAGTGACGGTCGGCCCCGGGTTCGGCCCGTGCGTTGACCAACCGGTGGTTGCCCCTTACGTGCCGGTCGTGACCAATCCTGTGGGCGCTCCCCAGATCTTGCCTAAACCTCCCCTTAGTCATCCGCACTTCGTGTTCGAACAGCCATACGGCGTGATCCTGCCGCCGGTTCCTGCCCCAGTGGTTGCACCTGCTCCACCGGCGTCGGCGGCAGGTTCGAAGAGAGAGGAGAAAGAAGCACAATTGGAACACGAGGGGCAAGATGGCGACGCAGAATTCACGGCTATCAGGCACAACCGCCGTCATGGCATCGATCCCGCGATGGAACTGTTATTGATAACCGCCACTGCAATGGTGCTCGGCTTGTTGGCATCGGGGGTTGTTATGTCGTCGAGGAAGCCCAAGATGTCCCATTCATATGCATATCTGATCGAATGATTAGCAGGACTTTCGCATAGACGTGTCGAATCCTTAGGGGGAAGGTACCAGTGAACTTGTGCTGGTGAGTCGCCAAACGGTAGGAGTGAGGCTCATGAGGCGTTCGATGTTGACGATGACCATCCTGATGGTCGGTCTCATCGCGCTTTTCGTGAACAACCTTGCGTTGGCCGATGACTTAGCACTGGGTACCTCATTCTGTGACGGCAAGGCGAGCCCAGCTACGGGCGAAGGGTCGCTCGGTCAAGTGGCCCTGCACGCCGACGTATTCGCACCAGCGTTCTCAAGCGGTTGCCCGTTGGAGGGCGGCCTGGTTTCGTACTTGGGGACCGGAGACCAGTCTGGGATCACGGCGCTAACCGCAAGGGGCAGAGCATTCGCAGGCAGCGATGTTCCCTTGACGAGCGTTCAGAAAGCACAGCTCGAAGTTGCCTTCGGCCGTTATTCGCAAGTGCATCAGGTGCCGCTCTACATCGACGGGCTTGCCATCGCCTACAACATCCCTTGCTCCGGTCCGGCGATCAACTTCAAATCTCAGATCCTGAGCCTTATCTATTCGGGAGTTGTCACGAGGTGGAACGATCCCTTGCTAGTGAATACGCCAGGCAACAACTGGCTCGCCACTTGTAATGAAACTATCCAATTGACGAAACGCTCCGACCTCGGGTCAGGTGCGACGACCGTCTTCCAGGATTACCTCAGCAAGCGCACTCCTTATTGGTCGGCTTTCAAGTACTCCAGTGGCGCGGCCCAGTGGCCGACTCAAACCTTTGGATGTTCGGGTCTGGGTGACAGCGGCATGGTCAACTGCATCACCAGCCATAGGGGAGCGATCGGGTATCTAAGGATGGCTGTTGCTTCGGGCAATGGCCTCAAAGTTGGCAACATCGAAAACGTAACACAGTCTTTGGTCGCTCCCAGCTCCTCCGGTTGCGCCTCCGCCGCAGACTCGGCAGTAACTCCACCGGGGCTGGGCTCGAACTCTGTGCCAGGATTGCAATTGCCTTCTTTCTACCCTGCAACGCTCGGTGATTGGAGCGCAGTTTCGATGACCGACGCTCCCGATGGCCTTGGGACGCACAGCTACCCGATCTGCTTCTTCAGTTATGCATTCGTCTTGCAGGGATGGAACTCTGGCTACGGAGGAACCGTTGGAGTTACCGTTGAGCGTTCGGTCTACGACTACTTCACGATCGCGCTCGCCGACAGCACTCAGGCGGCACTGTCCAGTCATGGAGTTGCCCCGCTTCCTCAAAAACTCCTTCAGATCGGCAGGGATGGAATCAAGTCGATGTCGTTTTACAACATCACGTCCACAGGTCTTATCTAAGTACCGCTAGATCCCCGCGGCAAGTCCGTCGCACCGTGGGTCGCTTGCTGCGGCTAGTCCCCGCTCGGTGGTCAAGATCGCGTGAGCGTGGCCCGCAACATCTGATTGTTTGATGATCTCGCCACCCAGATCGGGAAGGCCCCTTTCGACGAGCAGCTGCCCATCGCCATGTTTGACCCATCGGGGCGCAGCCACAGCATCGGCAGGGTCTTGGCCCACCGC
>JBHELT010000060.1:0-86275 GCA_046262935.1 Actinomycetota bacterium
CCCGGTCACGTCGCTCGGCACGATGATGGCATCGGCGGCTTCGATCGAAGAATCGATGATCCTGCGGAACGCACTTCGGCGAAGCCGGTTGGGCATCGACGCAGGGAAGTCGAGCGGGATCAAGTCTTGGATGGTTACGACCTTCTTGGACCCCCCCTTCGCGGGGATCTCGAAATGCAGACCGTGAACGATGTCGGCCCCCCAATGCGAGGCTGCTCTGCCAAGCATCAACCGGCCAGAAGGAGTGAATGCGGCGGTCAACCGCTTGCCCCGCTTGTCAAGCGCCGGCCCGAAGACTTGCACCCTGGGTCTTGGCGTCTGTTGTTTGATGGCGGCGATCAACTCACGTGCATACCGGCCCGCCCCGCCTTGAGTCATGCGATGATCGAACATCACCTTGAGTCGCGAGATGTCCGCGTTTTCCGCCGTACTCATGAAACAAGACTGTAGCCTGTTGTGTCCATGAGAGTCGTTCACGTTTTCAAAGATTATTTCCCCCCGACCCGTGGCGGGATAGAGCAGCACATCAACGACGTTACGCATTCGATCAAGGGCTACAAGTTTGCGGTGCTTACGTCTTCTCGAAGTAAGAAGCCCAAGGTGGACGACGATCTTGGTGTCCGCGTTGTTCGCGCAGCCGAGAGGGCAAGGTTCGCTTCGACACCGATCACTCCTTCATGGCCAACGCTGCTTCGCGAATCGGGGGCGGACCTCTTCCACTTCCACATGCCCAATCCATACGGGGAAGTCGCATTCTTGCGATCCAAAGTCCCGGCCCCCATGATCGCCACTTATCACGCCGACATAATCGGAAGACGCGCATTGATGCCAGCCTTCCGCCCGTTCCAGAAGCGGTTCATATCCAAAGCGCACCGCATAGTCGTAAGCAATCCGCGCCTCGCAGCCACAGCCGAGCCTCTGGCGGGCGCGAAAGACCGGATCGTTGTTATCCCCTTCGGAGTTGACAGTGCTGATTGGAACGAAAGGCCAGCCGTCGCCGACGAGATCAAGGAACGCTTCCCAGGCCCACTTCTCGTATCCCTCGGAAGACTGGCCTATTACAAGGGGATCGACGTGATCATCAGGGCCATGCGTGCGATCGATGCAACCTGTCTGATCATCGGCGACGGTCCGATGCGCCAATCACTCGAGGCTCTTGCTGCGAAAGAGGCCCTGCGACACAAGATCGTGTTCATCGGTGAGATCGATGATGCGGCGCGGGTTGCCTACTATCACGCCGCAGATGCCTTCTTATTGCCGTCAACCTCGCGGGCCGAAGCCTTTGGCATCTCGATGCTCGAAGCCATGGCTTGCGGCACACCCGCGATATCAACCGAACTTGGGACAGGCACGTCTTGGCTCAACCTCAACAACGAAACCGGGATCGTGATCGAGCCCAATGATGTACCCGCACTTGCCGGCGCGATCAAATCGCTCCTTGCATCACCCACCCGCCGAGTGGAACTGGGGGCAGCTGCCGCCGAGCGGGTTAGGCAGCATTTCACCAGGTATCAGATGCTCGAATCACTGGCTTCGCTCTACGCCTCGCTATAGTTGGCCCATGAAAGCTTTGGTAACCGGAGGGGCTGGTTTCATCGGGTCGCATCTCATCGACGCGCTCGTCGCCAGAGGCGATTCGGTTATCGCGCTAGACACCCTGGCGACTGGACGCCACGACAACCTGCGCCATCATGCGGACAACCTGGCGGTCGAGTTCGTTCTCGGGTCCGTGCTCAACGCCGACCTCGTCGATGATCTGATCGCGCGCTCCGATGTGGTTTTTCACCTCGCCGCTGCGGTCGGCGTGAAACTGATCGTCGAACAGCCTCTCGAATCTTTGGTGACGAACATCAGAGGATCCGAGATAGTCCTTGAGAAAGCGCACAAGCACGGTAAGAAGGTTCTGGTCACTTCGACTTCTGAGATCTATGGGAAGAGCCCCGACCTGCCGTTGAAAGAAGATGGTGACCGACTTTTGGGCTCTCCACTTGTTGGTCGTTGGAGTTACTCGACCTCCAAAGCCGTTGATGAGATCTTGGCCCACGCATATTGGAAGTCCAAGGGCCTGCCAACAGTGATCGCGAGGTTGTTCAACACCGTTGGCCCTCGCCAATCTCCGGAATACGGGATGGTGGTCCCGCGGTTCATCGAAGCTGCCCTGTCTGGCAGAGATCTGGTTGTTCACGGCGATGGCTCGCAGAGCCGATGTTTCGGATACGTTGGCGACGTCGTTCCGGCGCTTATCGCTCTGATGGATTCGCGCGAAGCTGAGGGCCAAGCGGTGAACATCGGCTCAACGGAAGAAGTGACGGTAAAGCAACTTGCTGAGCTGGTCATCGAAATGACTTCGTCAGACTCAGCCATCAAATTTCTGCCCTACGAAGACGTTTATGAATCAGGGTTCGAGGACATGCCAAGGCGGGTACCCAGTATCGACCGCGCGAAGAAGCTGATCGGCTTCGAACCTAAAACATCGCTTCGCGAGATCATCCAGATCATGAGTTCGCACCTGTCCTCGACTTGATCGTCACCTATCTAGCGGCTTTCGCCGCAGCACTGGTCACGACCCTGGCGGCGACTCCATTGGCAAGAGCGGTTGCCCTTAGGTTCGGGATCGTCGATCAACCCTCGGATCGCAAGGTCCATACCGACCCAGTCCCTTACCTGGGCGGTTTGGCCATCATCGTGGCTTTCATCGTCGCTGTTTCGGCGGGGGCTGCGTTGACCGGAGTATCGGGTTCCTACTTAAAGATCGCGGCGATCCTTGTTGGGGGATTGCTCTTGGCAGCGATGGGCCTTTGGGACGATCTAAAGGTTGTTCCCGGATGGATCAAGGTGCCCTTGGAACTAGCTTTGGGGGCGGTGCTATATGCAACCGGAGTTCGCGCTCGGCTGTTTCATTCGACGCCATTGGATCTGATCACCACCATGGCCTGGGTGATCGGCGTGACCAACGCAGTTAACTACCTGGACAACATGGATGGACTGACAGCGGGAGTTGTTGCCATCGCATCTAGCTACTTCGCAGTTATGGCAGGGCTTTCGGGGCAGTTCTTGGTGGCCAGCCTTTCCGCGGCGCTTGCCGGTTGCGCGCTTGGCTTTCTTTGGCATAACCGGCCCCCGGCCAGGATCTTCATGGGCGACGCCGGGAGTTTGTTCTTCGGGTTCCTTCTGGCGGGCCTTGGACTGGAACTTCGGTTCGCCAATATCGCCCGCATCACTTTCTTCGTTCCGGTAGCGGTGTTGGCGGTCCCAGTGATGGACGCCCTCATGGTCTCGCTGTCTCGGGTCCGAAGGGGTCTGTCACCGATCCACCCTGGCAAAGATCACACGTCTCACCGTTTGGTCAAAGTAGGGATACCCTCTACAGCCGCGGTTGGAATCATCTATGTCGCGGCGCTCGCCTGTGGATGGGTCGGCGTGGTGATCGCATATTCCCGGCCGTTGACGGCGTACATGCTGATGGGTTGGATGATAGCGATGGGAGCTTTCTTCGCCATGCTTCTTTTGAAAGTAGAAGTTTGAGAACCTGGATACTGCAGCGCTTCCAAACGTATTCGCGCTATTGCATCATGGGGGCCGTCTTTCTTTCGCCTGTCGTGTTCAACCGCAAGACCCAAGACGTCTTCAATCTGCTCAAGTTCACGGTTCTGCTAGTGCTCGGGATCGCGGCGCTGCTTCTTTACATAGCGTGGTCGGCGGAGCGCGGGATCTGGTTCCCGCGGTTCAACATCGGGATCGCGTCGGGGGCGTTCCTTTTCTCGTGCCTGCTTGCGACCGTGTTCTCGGAAGACAAGGTCCTTTCTCTGATCGGCCTTTATCACCGCTACGGGGGCTTCATCCCCTTCGCCCTTTACGTCTGCATCATGCTCACGATCGTGGGCCTTCACTGGGAACGCCCTGCTTTGCTGCGCGATATCGCAAAGGCATCGGTTGCTGCATCTTTGGCCATGACTGCCTATGTCGTTATCCAAGCCCTCGGGCTCGATTGGATCCCCTGGAAGGATTCAACCGGCGGGCCACCGCCGTACCCCGTGGGCACCATGGGCAACTCGAACTTCGCCGGAGGTTACCTGGGCATCGCCATCCCGTTCTTCGTATATATCGCGGCAACCGCCAAGCGCGATTTCACTCGGACCCTGTTGTTCCTTTTTGTTGGCATCGACCTGATAGCGCTTTGGTTCACGCAAACACGAGGGGGGATGATCGCGGCGGTTGCGGGACTGTTGACGATGGCGTTCGTTTACAGAGACAAGCTTGCGCGCTGGGTGCGACTCTCTGCGATCGCCGCACTGGCTCTTGGCGTGATCCTTGCCGTAGTTGTGCTCTTTCACCCAGGAGCGAAGGAGCCACCGAAGCCTCTTGCCAACGTGGAGGCGCTGCGTACTGGAACATTCAGCGTTCGAACCTACTATTGGCAGACCGCGGTGAGGATATTCACTCACCGTCCAGTTGTAGGCGTAGGACTCGATCTTTATTACGCCAACTACCCGCGTCAGCGATTGCCAAAGGATGGTGCGCAACTGGGCCTCACCATCACCGACAAACCGCACAACATCTTCCTCGAATACTTGGCTAATGCAGGAGCGCTTGGCTTCTTGTCATACCTGGCTCTTGCAGGTCTCGGACTTTGGTATGGCCTCAAAAAGTCTCGCGACCCTGACGACCCGAATCGGTTCTTGCTTGCAGCATTCCTCTCGGTTCTCGCTGGCTACCTGGCACAGGGCGTATTTTCGATCGATGTTCCGCCTTTGGCGATCATGGGCTGGATAGCCCTAGGTGGGATCGCCGCGATCGCCGATCCGGGCGTCGTGCGCGCGCGCTCACAGGTGACTGTCACCTCCGGTCCACAAGGCAGAGGCAAGGGCAAGAAGAAGAATCAACCTACACCTCGGCGCGCGATGAGCATGCGTGTGGCGCGCCACGGGCCGGCTCTTTGGCCCCTGCACGCAGGTCTTGCTGCTGCGATGATCGCATCGTTCCTGCTTGGGATAAGGCCGGTGCTCGCAGATGCCAAAGCCAAAGACGCAAGCGGCCTGCAATCGGCTCAAGGAAACGAAGACCAGGCGGCAGCCGCTTTCGACAAGGCCATATCGCTCAACCCTTTGGAGGGCTCTTATAGGTCGCAGGCGGGGGCCCTTGCCGAGACTAGAGCCTCAGCCGCCAAAGACGCAGCAACTGGGTTAGAGCAGTTCAAAGTTGCCGAAAGCTATTACTTCCAATCTCTTCGATTGCAGCCAGGCAACATATTTTTCGTTATGAACCTCGCCCGGCTCTATGGGACCTGGGGAGAGAAGTTCGACAAGACCAAGTTCCCGATCTCGGACGAGTGGTGGAAGAAGGCCGTCAGTCTCGACCCGACCGACTGGGATGTACACAGCCGGTACGCGTTGATGCTCAATTCGTACGCGAACGCTACGAACGGAGACCGCCGGATCCGCAAGCTAAGCGCCGAACAACTGCAAAGGGCTGTGGCGATCAAGCCGGACTTCGTGGAAGGCTGGATCAACCTCGCGAAGGTCGAAAACGTCCTGGGCGACAAGGCTGCGGCACTTTCTGCCGCGAGGAACGCGGTGAAGGCCGACCCGACGAACGAAGAGGCGGCTAAACTGCTCAAGAGTTTCAGCCTCGGATAGACCAAAGGAACCCATATGCTCAAGGCCTCAGCCGCGCTCGCAGTCGCCTCGGTGATCCTTGCCACCGCGGGACAAATTCTCCTCAAAGCAGGGATGGACAAAGTTGGCTTCATAGGTGGAGACCGCATCGCCAAACCGGTAGCCCTGGTGAAGATGATCGCGACCACACCCCAGATCATCTTCGGCCTTGCATTGTTCGTCGTTTCGGCAGCGATCTGGCTAGTTGTGCTTTCGCGGGTCCCTATCTCCTTCGCATACCCTTTCGCTGGATTGGTTTACGTTTTGACCGCAGGGTTCTCGAAGTATGTTTTACACGAGCACGTCCCCAATCTCAGGTGGCTCGGCATCGCACTGATAATCATCGGCATATTGGTCGTTGGCCGAACGGCCACGGATGCCGGATCTCGGCCGGGTTCGCATCCTGGCGCCACTGCCTCGTCGAGATAGCACCATGCGCATCCTGGTTACCGGCGCCGGTGGATTCGTCGGTAGACACCTGGTGCCTGACCTCGTCGACGCGGGTCATGAACCTTTCCTCGCCAGTCGGGAAGAAGGTTCTTTGGCAGGGCTGCCGGTTCATCCCTTCGATGTGGCAGAGCGCGATTCGGTCGAGCGGATAGTCAAGACCGCCAACCCAGACGCCGTGATTCACTTGGCAGGGCAGGCATCGGTCCCCAACTCGTGGTCCGACCCCTTCACCACGTATCGCACCAACGTGATCGGAACGAACTATCTGCTTGACGCTCTTCGCGAAAGGCAGGGCACTCGAGTGCTGTTGATCGGTTCAGCCCAGCAATATGGGCCATCGGATATCGGCAGAGCGCTTCGAGAAGACGACCCTGTATCCCCGGCATCGCCATATGCCATCAGCAAACTGGCGCAAGAGCAGACCGGGATGCTCTATTCGCGTGAGTTTGGGATCGAAGTGATGGCCACGAGGTCGTTCAATCACACAGGCCCTGGTCAAGGGCCCCACTATGCGATCGGGGCCTTCTGTCAACAGGTTGCTGAGTATCAACTCGGCAAACGACAGCGCATCGAAGTTGGCTACCTGGGCAATAGCAGGGACTACCTCGACGTCAGGGATGTAGTGATCGCGTACCGAAGACTCATCGAAGGTGGGCGCGACCGCCATGTTTACAACGTTTGTTCCGGGGTCCCCCGTCGGATAGGGGACCTTTTGGAGATGCTGCTTCAGATCGCTGGGATCGAAGGAGCCGAGGTTACCTCGGACCCGATGCCGCGCGAAGGGGACCCGGAACTATTGGCCGGGGACCCGTCCAAGATCGCAGAGCATGTTGGGTGGTCGGTAAAGATCCCGATGCGAACTTCTCTCGAGGACACCCTGGCCTGGTACCGTAGTTGGCTAACCGATCGAACAACAACCGGGCCCCGAAGCAGCTAGGAGGAATCCCAAATGAGAAGAGCCCTCATCACCGGAGTAACAGGCCAAGATGGATCGTACCTAGCCGAGTCGCTTCTGGACAAAGGCTATGAGGTCCACGGTGTCATAAGGCGCTCTTCGACCATCAATACCAAGCGACTCGATGGCATCTGGAAAGACCCTCACGAATCTGGTGTGAGGTATTTCAATCATTACGGGGACCTTTCAGATTCGGCGTCTCTCACCAACCTCATCAGGGACCTCGTTCCCGACGAGATCTATAACCTTGGTGCGCAGAGTCACGTCAAGGTTTCATTCGAAGTTCCCGAATACACAGGCGATGTCTCCGGGCTTGGCGCGGCGCGTATCTTGGAGGCCGTGCGGGCGTCGGGAGTTCAAACGAGGTTCTACCAAGCATCGACGTCGGAGATGTTCGGCGCTGCGCCGCCTCCTCAAAGCGAGCAAACGGCTTTTCATCCGCGCAGCCCTTACGGTGTTGCGAAACTCTATGCGCACTGGATAACCATCAATTACCGAGAGGCGCACGATCTATTCGCCTGCAGCGGGATCTTGTTCAACCACGAATCACCGCGAAGGGGCGAGACATTCGTAACAAGGAAGATCACTCGAACCGTGGCGCGGATCAAGGCTGGTCTTCAAGACAAACTGTTTCTCGGCAATCTAGACGCAAAGCGCGACTGGGGCTATGCGCCCGAGTATGTCGAGGCGATGTGGTTGATGCTCCAGCAGGACCAACCACAGGACTACGTCATCGCGACAGGCCAGGCCCACACTCCGCGTGAGTTCTGTGAGGTCGCTTTCGACCACGTTGGACTCGACTGGCAGGCTCACGTTGAAGTCGACCCTCGTTACTACCGGCCTTCCGAAGTCGACTACCTGATGGGTGATGCGAGCAAGGCTCGTAAGAACCTCGGTTGGGAACCGAAGACCACGTTCAAGGAATTGGTGCAGATCATGGTCGATGCTGATGTGCAGATGTTGAAAGACGAACTTTCAGGCAAGTTGGTCCACCACGACCACGAAGACTGATGAAGGCGCTAGTCACCGGCGGAGCCGGGTTCATCGGAAGCCATCTTGTTGAGCGTTTGAGATCCCAGGGCGATGAAGTTGCAGTCATCGATAACTTGGTCAACGGGGCCAAGCGCGCGGAACTTGTTCTGTCGTTCGGTGCAACGATCAATCGCACCGACATCTCCTCGCCCGAAACTCTGGGGATCATCGAAAAGTTCAAACCCGATGTCGTTTTCCACCTCGCCGCCCAGATGGACGTTCGCCACTCAGTCAAAGACCCTGTCTACGACGCGACCGTCAACATCGTTGGGACCCTGCGGATACTCGAGGGTGCCCGCTTGACTGGCGCGAAGGTCATCTTCACCTCGTCCGGCGGGTGCATGTACGGAGAGCAGGATCCCTCGCGCCTGCCGATCACAGAAGACACCGCCGGACGTCCTGATTCTCCATATGGCATCAGCAAGAAAGTGGTGGAGGACTACCTGCGTTTCTTCCACGAAACCCATGGCGTGCCTTTCGTCAGCCTTGCCCTTGGCAACGTTTACGGTCCCCGCCAAGACCCAACCGGAGAGGCTGGCGTGGTCGCCATCTTCGGAGGCCATCTGCTAGCCGGCGAACCCTGCATGATCTTTGGCGATGGAAAGCAGAGCCGCGATTACGTGTTCGTTTTCGATGTCATCGACGCTCTCATGCTCGCGGCCTCGAAGGTTGAAGGCGAAACCATCAACATAGGCACTGCTATCGAGACGAGCGTTAACGATCTCTACGCGGCCATGGCATTGATCTGCGGTACGCAAACCCCGCCTACTTATCTGCCTGCCCGACCTGGTGAGCTAGAGCGCAGCTGCCTTAGCAACGCCAAGGCGCGTCTTCTTCTCGATTGGGAGCCCAAGATCGGGCTTCAAACTGGGCTGCGGGCTACCATCGACTCACTACATGAACCGAATTAGCAGGAAAGACCAAACGCTTCTTGGCCTTTGTTGCACCTGGCCTTGATGAATGCTCTGAACGCCTTCAAAGCGACTGCGTCCACCCGGTCGCACTTCTGCAGATGCGTCCACGCGGCCATCACGATCTTGTGATCTATCTTCGGGTTCGGGTTAGAGACCACCCCATCGTTGAATGAGTCAACGAGAGACTCGACCTTGTCCTTCTCGTCAGTCGTGAGTCCCTTGTAATGGATGACGACCCCGCCGTGTTGCAGGTTATGAAGAAGGATACGGTCATCGACCGTCTGTTGCGATACGCCCCAAGGAGCCGTCACTCCAAGGTGAAAGCCGGAGGTGGGTGGATAGGAATTCCAAGTTGGCAGCGGATCGGTTTCTTTTATGTGGGGGTCCGATGTTAGCTCGGCGAATGTCTTGATCGGTCCACATCCGGATTGGGCGATCGGGGGGGCCTTGTCCTTGTTCGCGTTGAGGTAACTGAAGCCACCGATCATCACCACGATCACGCCGAGCGCGACGTAAGCCATGATCTGTTTGCGCCTCTTGGCCCTTTGGCGTTTCCTCTGAGCCTGGATGCGCGCTTGGCGTGCGGCATCTCTTTTCTGCTTCTTCGAGTCGTCCGCCAAAGCACACTCCTAACAGGGCGTCGATGATTGTGGTCGCCGAATCCTAGCGGAACAGGTCCTCATCCGCAGGTCTTACCATCGACGCCGCATTCCCTCTTCCTGGGATGGTCTGGTAGCCGCGGATCACCGCAACTGGGATCTTGTCGGCCTTGCCCATGACCAACTCGGCGGCCCCGGCCAGTTCATCGGCCACAGCGATGTTGGTTACTTTGAGATCGCGCCCCATATGGTCGAGGGTTCCTTTGTGTTCTTTCGTCGCAAGCATCCCTGCGACGCCGATGGCAACATCGGTCTGACCGATGCGCCACGCTCGACCGAAGGTGTCCGAAATGATCACGGCCACCTCGGTACCTGTTAGGCGCTGCAGCTCGATGCGAAGTCGGCGCGCCGACAGATCAGGGTCTAAGGGAAGCAGAACGGCGTGACCATCTTCGATATTCGACATATCGATTCCGGCGTTTGCGCAAACGAACCCATGCTTGGTCTCGGTGATGATCAGCCCTTTGCGGCGACGCACGATGCGGCTTGACTCCGCCATCACGAGGGACAGTTTGGCTGCATCGTCATCGCTTGCTAAAACCACGACCCTGCCCTCAGCTTTCGAGATGATCTTGGAAGTCACAACAACGACATCGCCGTGCGTGAATCCATCGCAAGCTATTTCGGCCGCTTGGGTGATCATCGGGGCGAGTTGATCGCCGCTTGTCACTTCCTTCATCCCTTCGAGCGGGAAGATGATGATGGGCGTTTTGTTCATCGCAGGGCGAGGATCTCTTTGGCGAGCTGACGTGCGATGCCTTCGGAACTCATAACGGTCTCGAGCACCATCACCCTCATGTCCATCTTTTCGATAGCGGCGGCCTCGGGTGCATCCCTTTGATCGATAACGAATGTGCCGCAGATGTCTCGATAGACAGAGGCGACGCCCGATGCGCTCGACTCGGCCCCCAGCAGGCCCATGAGTTTGTCGGCAGGTCCTTTCAATGCAACCCCTTCGATGATCGGGGAGATCGCGAACACTTCGCCTCGACGCGCCGCCAGAGCTTCACGTATGCCTGCAACTGCAAGGATGGGACCGATGCTCACCGCGGGGTTGGAGGGACAGATGATGATGCGGTCGGCCGACATGATCGCTTCCAAAACGCTCGGCGCTGGTTTGGCGGAAGATGCTCCCTCGAATCGGATCTTCGCAACCTCTTCGGAGTGGCGGAATCGAACGAAATACTCTTGGAAGTCGCGTTCGATGCCTGCCGCGGTGGTTATCTTCGTCCTAACGGGCTCATCGGACATCGGCAAGATCTTCGTTTCAACTCCAAGTCCGATGCGGATGCGGTCGGTTATCTCCGACAGAGATACTCCGTCATCGAGCCAAGTTGTGCGCGCCATGTGGGTGCCAAGGTCGCGGTCGCGCAGGGTGAACCATGTCTCCACGCCGTAGGTTGCTAGTTGATCCAAAGCGTTGGTCGTGTCAGACCTGATGCCCCATCCGGCGTCGTCGATCACGCCCGCAAGCGTGTAGGTGACGATGTCGAGGTCTGGGCTTACATGCAGGCCATGGAACACTGCATCGTCACCGGTGTTTCCGATCACGGTGACGTCTTTCGGGTCCGTGGCAAGCACCAGGCCTCGCAAGAATTTAGCGGCTCCACCGCCGCCCGCTAGTGCGGTGACACGCATGTGAGTCACGTTATCAGTTAGGGTCGATGCATGGGCCCCAGCGTGTCAGCGACCATGAACGACGCGCTCTCGCGCCTTCGAACTAACCTCGACCCTGATCTCATCGACATCGCAGGCTCCAAGAGAGACGCAGCCTGGGGCAACCGCATCACCTATTCGCCAAAGGTGTTCATCCCTCTCACCAAACTCTGCCGCGACGTTTGTCATTACTGCACCTTCGCTCGGCCCCCCGCCGGGGAAGGGCCCGTTTACATGAGTGAAGACGAAGTACTGGCGGTCGCGCGGGCGGGGGCCGAGGCTGGGTGCCGCGAGGCGCTCTTCACCCTTGGAGACAAACCCGAGTTGCGTTACAGATCGGCGCGCGAGGAGCTGCGACGCCTCGGTTTTTCCACCACGATCGAATACCTTGCGCGTGTTGCATCGCTTGTCATCGAGCAAACTGGTCTGCTGCCTCACATCAATGCTGGCGTCATGACTCCCACCGAGATGGCATCGCTGCGCGAAGTTTCTGCATCGATGGGGCTGATGTTAGAGAGCACCTCTTTGTCGTTGATGCAACCGGGCGAAGCCCACCACGGCTCACCTGACAAAGACCCAAGTGTTCGCATCGCCATGATGCAAGAGGCTGGCCGCCAGAGGATCCCTTTCACAACGGGTCTTCTTGTTGGCATAGGCGAAACATGGCAGGACCGGATCGCTACCCTGCAGGCGATCGCAGATTCACATGAGCAGTGGGGTCATATCCAAGAAGTCATCATCCAGAACTTCCGCGCTAAACCTGGCACACCGATGTACCAGCATCCCGAGCCAACCGTTGACGAAACCATCAAGGTGATCGTCGCGGCGCGCCTGGTACTTCCCGATGAGATCTCGATCCAGGCCCCACCCAATCTCGCCGAAGACGATCAAAGTCTCCGGCGCTATGTTGCTGCTGGGATCAATGATTGGGGAGGGGTTTCCCCAGTCACGATCGATCACGTCAACCCGGAAGCGCCATGGCCCCCGATCGCCCGCTTGCGTTCGGTCACCGAGTCCGCTGGCTATCTTTTGATCCCCCGGCTTACCGTTTATCCGCGCTTCGCCTTCGATCCTGCCTGGGTCCACAAGAAGGTTCGGCCCAAAGTCCTTGCGTGCGCCGACACCGAAGCGATGTCGCGTGACGATTCTTGGCATCCCGGAGAAGCGGTAGATCCACCCGACGTCATCGCCCGGCCGCTCAATTGGTCCGGGGGCGCTGGCACGAAAGACTCGCGCTTCGCCGCAGCCCTTGATTCAGTCCGCTCAGGCGATGTGAGCGAATCAAACATGGTCGATCTTTTCTCGGCCCGAGGACCCGAGCTCGTGATGCTGATCGAAGCGGCCGATGAACTTCGCCAACGCGTGAGCGGCGAGACGGTCACTTACGTTGTGAACCGCAATATCAACTACACCAATATGTGTTACTTCCGTTGCGGCTTCTGCGCGTTCAGTAAGGGCCCCAAGTCTTTGAACCTAAGAGGCGACCCCTATCTGTTAGAGATGAGCGATATCGCCGAGCGAACGGCTGAGGCTTGGCAGCGCGGTGCAACCGAGGTCTGCCTTCAGGGGGGCATCCATCCGTCGTTCACCGGTGACTTCTACATCCAAGTTCTCGACACCATCAAAGCGGCTGTGCCCGACATCCACATTCACGCCTTCAGCCCGCTCGAGATATGGCAAGGCGCCGAAACGAAGTCTGTGAGCATCAAGGACTTCCTTTGGGAATTGAAAGACCACGGCCTGTCAACGTTGCCGGGGACCGCCGCCGAGATACTCGATGACCGGATCCGCGCAGTCATCTGCCCTGACAAACTCGATACCGCACAATGGTCCATGGTTGCCAGGACCGCCCACTCGTTGGGTCTGCCTATGTCGACAACGATCATGTTCGGGCACGCCGATGATCATGCCTCGTGGGCCCGCCACTTGATGGTCCTTCGCAACATCCAAGGTGAAACCGGCGGTTTCACTGAATTCGTTCCGCTGCCATTCGTCCACATGGCTGCCCCCATCTTCTTGAAAGGCAAAGCACGCAAGGGGCCGACATTCGAAGAGTCGCTGATGATGCATTCGGTGGCGCGCCTTGCGCTTCACCCTTTGATAACGAACATCCAGGCCTCGTGGGTGAAACTGGGGACCAAGGGGGCCCAGATGGCGCTGAAAGCCGGTTGTAACGATCTTGGCGGCACGTTGATGAACGAGATCATCTCGAGGTCGGCCGGGGCCTCTCACGGGCAGGGCCTCGAGCCGGAAGAGATGGTCGAACTTGCAGCTGGGGTCTCACGACCCGCTCGCCAAAGGACGACTCTCTACGGCTCGGCATCGGATCTGACCGCAGCGTCCCTGTAGACCTTTAGACCTCCGCAAATCCGCCTTTCTGATGGCCCGCCTGCATACCATTGCAGCGATGGCGACCGAATTTGATGAACCCGCGTTCGCGACCGACGAAGAGTTCCAGGCTCGCTTAGACGATCTATTGTCTTCTGCGCTCGAAGACCAGGCTAAGGAGCAGAGGTTCCTGCTCGACATGGTCCAGGGCGCAAGATCTTCGCTGAGCAAGGCCGAAGAGCAGATGACCACCCTGCGCAAGATGGTAGAGGCCCGCGACCTAGCGGTTGTCGATCTGCTCGAAGCTAAGCTCTCGGGCCTTGGGTCCCAGGAATCGATCGACGCTGTCTCAGAACGGATCGAACAGTTGGCCGAGAGCCCGGGGCTCGCCGACCTGATCGAACCACTCGGGGGCCGATTCGAGCAGATCGCGGCGAAGGTAGACGCAGTTGTGACCGCTTTGAAACCCCTCGATCCGTGGAAGCCTGCCCTCGAGATTCAGAAGAACCTGAGTGAGCGGTTGGATTCGCGCCTCGAGCCCATCGACGCTGCACTTTCAGAGTTGAGCCAGTTGATCGGCGCCGCGCAAGCCCCACTCATCCAGGCGATCGAGGACTCGACCCGAGCTTCGGGCGACCTCAGCATCAGCAACATGCTCGAGATGTCAAGGACGATCGATGGATTCACTTCAGCTATCAAACGCACCGTTGAAGCGCTAAGCGCAAGCGTGCTCGACGCACGGCAAGAGACCGCAAGTGAACTCGCAACCCTTTCATCCAAACTCAACGATCGATTGACGCAGACGGAAGAAGCCGTTGCCGGAGACGTTGACCTTGTCGAAGACGCTTTGTCGACCTTGATAACCACCACCGCAGAGGGGTCTTCTCAGGCCATCTTGGGGGCCATCGGCGTCGCGGCATCCGCATCCACGGATTCCATAACCGAAGCCGTCGCGAGGGGGACCGAAGAGCAGATGAGCGCGACCGGCTCGGCGGTGCGGGCGGCTCTGGCTGATCTTCGTGAACTCATCCGCACCCATCGGGAACTCGCAGACGCGAGCGACCAAGAGACTGCGGCACTCATCATCGGAACGATCGAAGACTCTAACAGGGCCCAGCTCGACTCGATCGACATCTTGAAGCATCAGCTCGACGAGTCTTTCGCTCAGCTAAGGACAGGTAACCAGGATGCTGAAGCAAAGGTGTTGACAAGCATCAACGAGATGCTTCAAGCCACCAGTGCCCGTTTGTTCGACCGGATGCAGACCATAAGGACGGAGGTCGAGCAGATGGGGACCTCGGTCGAGGCCCTTCCGTCGAAGATCGGTTCGGTGGTCGATGAGGCCGCAAAGGCGGTGCTTCCATTCACCGAAGAGATGCGCGTTCTTTCCGAACGAGTCAGGCAGAGCAACCGGCGGATAACAGAGTCGAATACTCGCGTTGAGGCGATGAACGATTCGATCGTCGTCTATCTGGCCGAGCGCGACGAGCGTTTGGAGAAAGCCCGCGATGAGATCTTGCGAGATCTTGTGCTCCAGCTTTCCGAGGACCTGAAGATCAAAGACAAGGGAAGACTGGCCGAGGCCATTCACGACGCCGGGGCGCGCCGCAAGGATCGACGCGATGCCGAGCGGTGGCGCGAATTGAACAAGGGCACGGATCTATCCACTGAACGCATCGACGAAGTGCGCGATGGCCTGCAGGCCGTACTCACCAGATCGATATTGCGGCCAACCAAAGACGCGGTCATCAAGGCAGAGGCGGAAACCTTCATCGTCTCCGAGGAACAGGTCACCACGCAGGAACTCGCCCAGCAGGTGGTTGCCCAAGAAAGCTCGGCTCCACCAGCAACGCGAGGGGCCAGGCAAGTCGATAAACCGGCAGCCAAGAGGCCTAAGGCCAGCGGGCCGAAAGCCTCTTCGCCACCAAAGGCCAAACAAGCCAGGGCCGCTAAGACCCAGGTGTCGAAGGAGCCAAAAGGCCCATCGGCGCCGAGCAAGACGGAGAAACTCGCCACGGTCAGCACGCTCGACAGGAGCGGCAGGCAACCATCTGGTGGCAGGACCAAAACGACAGCCTCGACCAAGCAAGCGCCGAAGGCTCGGAGCAAGCGCACCGTATAATCCAAAGATCCCACCCAAGTCAGGGTCTTGATCTCGCATGGATGAACTAGAAACTGTTCTGCAGCCGCGCGTTCTTGCGGTCGTGGTCACTCATAACGGCAAAAGATGGCTGGGCGAGTCATTGAAGGCGCTTGCGCAAAGTCTCTTCACGCCCGACATCGTCGTGGTAGACAGCGGATCAGATGTGCCGGCGGCCCCAGTCGTCGAAAAGACATTGCCGGGTGCCGAGTTCTTCAGGATCAATCGCAACGTCGGCTTCGGTACGGCAGCCAACCATGGTCTAGAGGCTTCCGAAAAGGCCCCCGAAGCGGACTTCTTCTTGTTCATGCACGACGATGTTGTGGTCGAACCCGAGACCATCAGCCTGCTTCTCGCCGCAGCGCTCGAAACCGAGGCTGGGATAGTCGGCGGCAAGGCTCTGGACTGGGACCACCACGAGACGCTCCTCGAAGTTGGGATGAGTGCCGACCAGTTCGGTTACCCGTTCAGCGGACTTGAAGAAGGCGAGATCGACCAGGGACAGCACGACTCACGCCGCGAGACCTTGTACATATCAAGCGCCTGCATGCTGGTTTCGAAACAATTGGTCGAAAGAGTTGGCCTTTGGGATGGAGGCTTCTTCGCTTTCGCCGAAGATCTCGATCTTTGCACACGTGCGCGCATCTCGGGATTCAAAGTGGTTGTTCAGCCCGGTGCTTCATTCCGTCACGCCCTTGCACTGAGCCGGAAACAGCGCCCCACTGCTGCGGCGAACAAGATCCGGTACTACACGCGGCTCAACCGATCGAGACTAATCGCGAAGAACGTGGCCGCCTATCGCATGCCTTTTATCTTGCTCATCTACACGGCGATCGGCCTCGCGGAGATATTGCTGCTCACCTTGTTCAGGAGGTTCGATGAACTGCCCGCGTATCCAAGGGCACTCGGCGCTTTCGTAGTTTCGATACCAGACATAGCGCGTCGACGAAGAGCGGTGCAGAAAAGGAGGGCAGCGCCTGACCGTCGATTAAGAAGATTCATGGTGAAGGATCTTCACCGCGCTCGCGTGTTCCTGGAGAAACATCTGCGAGACCTGGAGGTGGGTACGCTGGCGTTCGCCGGCAGGGCGATCTCGAGATTGAGTCCTGCCTCGCTTAAAGAAGCTTCCGGTCGTTGGATCCGAAAGCCCGGCTCGATCCCGCTTACCGTGATAGCGGCAGTGTTTCTGTTCGCGATCCGATGGTTGGTCACATCGGGACAGATCGCGGCTGGCGGGCTATGGCCGATGCCCGATGCAACTCACAAGTTGCTCACCAACTATCTGGCTGGCTGGAGAGGTGTTGGTCTTGGAACCACCTCTGCGGCCCCTCCCGCACTCCTTGTCTTGTGGCTTGTAACAGTTGTGTCTTTCGGAAAGGCGGTGCTTGCTCAGAAGTTGCTGATCGTCTTGCTGACTGGGATCGGTCTTTTCGGAATGAACCGTTTCGTTGCGCGCAGAACGTCATCGACGACTGCCAGGGTCTTCGCGGTTGCGATCTACGCCCTGGGCCCAGTCATGGAATCGATCATGACCAAGGCAGACCTTGGCGGCCTCGCCGCATTCGCCTTCGTGCCCTTCATCTTAGAGATCGGTCTTCGGATGCTTGGCCCAACGCCTGGTGAGGGCGGCGACCGTCCCTCGACCGCGCCAACGTTTGACGCGATGTCGCGAGACTTGATGCGCCTTTGCTTGATGAGCGCGCTGCTCATCTGTTTCGCTCCGAGCGCGGTCGCTGCGCTGGTAGCGCTTTGGTTGATCGCGGGACTGCATCTGATGGTCGGCGCGTGGGACCGCAGAGACCTGGCAAGGAGGATGCGCTGGGTCTTGGCATCGATCCCGGCGGCTTTGATCATCCTGATGCCCTGGTCCATCGAGATCTTCCATGCCAGTGGATCCGCTCTCGCCCCGCTGTTGTCGTCGGCGACGGGAACCTTCGCGCCGTTGTGGGTGAGTGCGGACATCGCTCCGTTCATCTTCCTAGCGAAGCGAGGTGACTTCATCGGATCAGCGGTTGTGATCGCGTCGGTCGTTGGTGCCCTCGTCCTTACCGGCCCATCGCGTCGAAGGGAAAGCAGACTGCTAGTCGTTGCGTGGTTATTCTTCGGCGCGATCGGTGCTACCGCCGCTCTCGGATTCATCCCCAGTCCTGTTACTTCACCAACGATGTGGATGACATTCTCGGCGGTGTTCGCAGCGGCTCTCGCAGGCCATCTGATGGCTGGCATCAGGGAAGAGCTGCCCAACCACTCCTTCGGAGTAAGACATGTGCTGGCTTTCATTGCGATCGCAGCGGTGGTCGGGGGGGCCGGGTGGGAATGGCTGCCCAGGATCGGCGACTGGCACAAACCACCCAGCTCTTTCGCGGCTAAGACCTCTGAAGCGTCGGCTTCGATATCTTCATACCTCACATCGACCGCCGAACAGGTTGGTGACTTCCGGGTTCTTTGGCTGGGCGATCGATGGGTCGATCCCATCCGCAGCGGCTCTCGCCGTATGGATGAAACGAAGTATCTGCTGACCGGTCCTAGTGGGCTGTCGATGTTGGATGCCTTTGCGGCCCCCAAGTCGCAGGGGGAGACCAAACTCGACGCGACGATCGAAGCGATGTCGAAGCGGCGCCTTCATCTCGCCGGACACCTACTTGCGCCGACCAGCATCAGATTCATCATCGTCGATCCCAACGATGATGAATCTATGGCCACTCTTCGAGGCCAGCGCGACATCGCACTCGAGCAGCAGCAAGGTTCTATCGCTATCTTTCGAAATCTCGAGTGGCTGCCGAGGGCTGCCCTCGCGCCTGTCGGATTGAGAGACGCGATCGGAAGCGAAGCCGGCGCTACGAGGAAGTTGATGCTGTCGGAATGGTCAGGCGGAAGATCACTTCCATCTTCGGGGGAGTCATCGTTCAACGGTGAACTGCCAAGGACGCGGCACTCGGCTCTGTTGATAGATGAGAACTTCAACGGCGCATTCAAAGCGCGCGTCGCGGGAGCGGTGCTTCCTCACCACCAGGTATTCGGATGGGCTAACCGGTTCGACCTTCCGGCCAACGGAAGAGGCGAGGTAAGTGTTGTGTTCACGCGCGGCTGGCTACGAACGTTGTGGCTTGTGTTCCAAGCCCTTGTCCTCGCAGTGGCGATCGGCGCTGCCCGCGGGGGCCGTGTAGACATCAAGGGACGACTCTCGTGAGACGGTTCGAGATGGCGTTTTTGCTGGTGGTGATAGCCGCCATGGGTGCAGTGATGTTCGCGGGCGACAAGGTTCCCAGCAAGAAGGTGGATGAAAGGCCCGTGGGCGCCATCGACTTTCTGTCTACCGGTTGGTACTGCCCGTCGCCCGACGTTGGGGGCCTCGATGCCCACATCGCAACAACTAACGTTGGCGATGAACGGGTCCACCTGCGCGTGAGAGCCATAGGAAGTGGGCGTTCTTCAACCCCAGCGGAGTCGGATCTGGCCGCCGAAAAACGATCGACCGTGCGCTTGAAGGATCTTGGGGTGCCGCAATCGGTCGGACTAACCGAGGCCTTCGGTTCGGCTGCTACGAACGATCTGACCGTACTTGGTGATGGCGGACTCGCCACTTCGCGATGCAGTACTCAGCCGTGGGATCGATGGTACTTCGCCAACGCATCCACCTCGCGCGGCACCAACACTTATCTGTTGATCGCGAACCCTTTCCAAGAAGAAGCAGTTGTGAACATACGATTGCTGATGCCAACAGGTGAGTCTTCACCCGCTCGCCTCAAGGACATCCTGATACCAAGATCGAGCCAGGCGAGCATCTTGCTGGCTGAGTTCGTGCCAGAATCCCCAACATTCGGTGTAGAAGTCGTGGCCACACAGGGACGCGTTGTCACTTCCCGTTTCGTCCAGGCTGCCAGCAGAGACGGTACCAAAGGTATCTCACTCGATGTGGGGCAACGACTTGCATCAGCAAAGTGGTTCTTCGCCGGCGGACATGTTCCCGCCGATGGTGAGGAAACGGTGCAGTTGGCCAACCCAACCGACTCCGAAGCACTTGTGCAGGTCATCTTTGTGACAGATACCGATCAGATCTCGCCGCAGCAGCTTCAAGAGATCCAGGTCCCTGCGGGTTCTCAATCGAGCATCAAGGTCTCCGATCTCCTACCGCGTGGGACCAAACATTCCACGATCGTGTCTGTCACCAACGACTCGAAGGTCATTTCCGAAGTGACAACTGTCGAGGCCGTGGGTCCCGGCAAGGGGATAGAGATCGCTACCGGGGTCCCCGACGGCGGTCAGAAGTGGGAGCTGGCTGTTGGATCTCCTGCCGGTGGAACCCAGACGATCGATCTTCTCAACACAACCACATCGCCGCTGGTTGCAAAGATCGCGATCATCGGCGCGAATGGTTTGTCACGACCGGCCGAACTCAGCGATGTAAAGGTTGCAGGGGGCCGCCGGGTCTCGATAGACCTAACCCCCTACCTTGCTGGCGGTTCCGGCGCGGTGTTGGTTGAGACCAATCTCGGTTCGATCGCGGTTGCCGGACATCTTGTGCTCGGCCCGCCTTATGCAGACTTCGCCGATCAGGTGGCACAATCGTTCTAACGCTATGCCCAGCCGAGTTCGGCCAACCTGTCGTCACTGATCCCGAAATGGTGGGCGATCTCGTGGATAACCGTGCGCTTGATGGTCCTCCTGATACCTTCGAGTGAATCGCTCGATCGTTCGATATTTCGTTGGTAGAGCGAGATCCGATCGGGCAGGACTCCGTAGTAATGGGTTCCCCGGTCGGTGAGGGGGACCCCAACGTACAGACCGAGCAACTGCGTGCTCGCATCTTCGAACCTTGCAGAGGTGGCGGAGTCGGGGACTTCTTCAACGAGAACTTCGACGTTTGACATGTGGGCCGAGATGTCTTCGGGCAGGCCATCTAGAGCTTCTTCGACCAAGGCTTTGAAGGCCGCCGGCTCCATGGTGATCCTCACGCCGTCACGATAGCGACTGAGCGGCGGGTGTGCTTTCCAAAATCACGACAATCGGTGACAATGGGACATTCTCTTGAGGGCAATCGAAACCAAATGACCAACGACGTTATACCTTCGCGCCATTACCAGAAGCTGGGTTGGATCACCGGCATCGTGCTGTGCTTTCTGATCGCAGGAGCAGGGGTCGCTGCTGCCGCGCTTCGCTTCGACGCCAAAGGACGCGACGTGATCTTGAACGGCATCTCCGTGGGCGGGGTGCCGGTTGGAGGCCTGCCGGTCACGAAAGCAAGGGCCGAAGTCACCAAGACGTTCGATGAGTCTCTCGACAGATCGCTGACCATCGAGATCCAGGGCCGTTACTTCGCAACTTCGGCGCGCGACTTGGGTGCGACAACCGATGCTCTCGCCCGCCTCGACGAGGCAACGTCGCTTCGAGGCGCAATGTCGATCCCTCACCGCGTTTGGTTAGGTGTTACTCGTGGAACTCTGTCAAAGGATCTCGATGTCAAGGTGGCTTACAACACCGAGAAGATCGATTCTTTCGTCAAAGACATCGAAGGCTCCGTTAACATACCCGCAACCGAGCCGTCCATCTCTTTCGTCGATGGCGCGCTTCGGATCATTGAAGGCAAGCCGGGGTTCAAGCTCGATCACGCCGGCGCGGTGAAGTCCATACATGATGCACTTGTTCGCCAGATGACAGAGGTCCACTTAGAGGGCAAGCAGACCCTGGTGGGGTCCTCGATCGGCCCGATCAAAGATGTACTCGTGGTGAAGATCGGCGAGAACAAGCTGCTTCACTACCAAGGACAGGAACTCGTCAAGACCTACGATGTCGCGACCGGGATGAGTCAATATCGAACACCGACGGGAACGTTCAAGATCGTCAACAAACGGCTGAAGCCCACTTGGGTGAATCCAGCGAAGTATCCGGGGGGCTGGGGCTTCAACCTGCCGGCCTCGATACCTTCCGGGCCAGGTAACCCATTGGGAACCAGGGCCATGGACCTTAACTCCGCGGGGATCCGGATCCATGGAACCTACTCGGCGTACTCGATGGGTTATAACGCGTCTCATGGATGTATCCGCATGCGCATCGCCGACTCCGAAGAACTGTTCGACCTTGTCCCTGTTGGCACCCCGGTGTTGATAGTGCAGACCGCCGCGTACCGGCCATTGCCTTCGCGGTTGCGGGCGACCAAGCCCGAACCCATCGCCGAAGCCGATGGTACCCAAGTGCCAGGGCAACCTCAGTCCACTCCATCACCATCTCCTACGGCAACACAATCTCCTGCGACAACACCTATCGTCCACTAGAAAGGCTCGCTGATGTTTCCGAAATCAGAAGGCGTAGTCACCAAGCAAGCTCACGTTGCCGTGCCCGACGGAACGTATGAAGATGAACATGGTCGAGAGGCTTTCGCCGGAAGGGCATCGCATCTTTACCGAACGCATCCGCCCACCGCTTGGGTGCGCATCGTTGGGGACCTGAGGCCGCACGCCTTCGATCTGAATGCGGTGAAGGCCGCTGACCAAGTGGGTTCCAACGGTGAGTGGACCAAGATCCTGGGCAACGACAAATGCCGGATCTATGTGTCGCGACCGAACGAGCCGATGGCTTACTTCCTGCGTGATGCCGATGGTGACATCTGCTACTTCGTCCACGAAGGAAGTGGCGTGATGGAAACAGACTACGGACCATTGACCTTCGAGCCAGGCGATTACCTCATCGTTCCCAAAGGCACTACGCATCGAATGGTCCCAGACGGGGAGAGTTTCTTCCTTGTGATCGAGGGGACCGGCGAGTATTCGATCCCAGATCGCGGCTTGCTCGGCAAACATGCGCAATTCGATTCCGGTGTTCTTGTGACCCCCCAGCCCGATCCTCATGACGAGGAAGGCGAATTCGAAGTAAGGGTGAAACATTCAGAAACCTACACATCTCTCTTCTTCAAGTGGCATCCACTCGATGTAGTTGGATGGCAGGGCGACCTTTGTCCCATCAAGCTCAACGTGCGCGACTATCGTCCGGTGATCTCTCCGCGCTATCACCTGCCGCCGTCGGCCCATTGCACATGGCAGAACGATGGGTTCGCCATCTGCACGTTCGCTCCGAGACCTCTCGAAGAAGACCCCGATGTTCTGCGCGTGCCCTTCTATCACGCGAACATCGACAACGACGAGGTGCTCTTTTACCACGATGGCGAGTTCTTCAGCCGTCCCGGGATCGGCAAAGGCAAGATGACCCTTCATCCGCAAGGCATCCATCACGGCCCCCAGCCGGCTGCGATCGAAGCGTCCAAGACCAAACACCGTACCAATGAGGTCGCAGTGATGATCGAAGTCGAGGAACCTTTGGTCATCGCCCCGGAAGCCGCCGCGGTGCGCGACGACTCATACGATTATTCCTGGGCCAGAGGGATGGGGATCATCTAACGAAGGTCGCTAAGCGACCGTATTGCCCAGCACCCATATGCCTTCGACCTCCGGTTCGATCGTGTCACCTGGTTCGAGATATCGACCGCCTTGGTCCAGCATGCAGCCAGCTGGCCTTCCCATAAACGCCGGGCATGATCAAGGTGTTGCGTCGACCAATCGAATTCGCCTTGCGCGCCGAGTGGCGGATTCAGCCCGTTCAAGACCAGCTGATTACTAAAGCGACCGATGACTACAACAACACGTCGTCTTTTGTGAACTTTGCGTCCGCATCCGCGGGAGACGAAGCTGCCTACCTAGTTCACTGGTTAGGCTGTGTAAACTGCAGTTATGCGACCCCGCCGGTCACTAATTGGGGTGATCCGAAAATCACGCGTGCCCAAAGAGCGCAGCTGTCGCTGGAGTGATGGCTTATCTAATGTGCTCGGATGGCCCGCCGCTTCTGGGCGAAGGACCCTCGCAGCAACAATTCAGGTGCCAGCAGAACGGCAACGCGGTTTTCGCCTACGGCGCGCAAGCGTGCCGATTGTCAAACAACAACTAGAGTCGGCCGCGGGTAAGGTCGTTTCCATTCAGCGCCGCCTTTTAACCAGTCTTGTCATTCCACTTCCGACCGCGCGATCGATCCTTGTCGTCTGCCTCCTAGCTGCTAGCGGTTGCTCAGGAGGTGCTGGAGTTCCAATCGGGCGTGGAACGCCTGAAATCCTCGAAACAGCGGGCCCTTCGGCGAGAGTCGACCTTGTGGCGCCGAAGGTTGGGGTGTACAGATATTCAAGAAAAATTGAATCGACTATCTTCGGAAACGCCACAGTGTCCTTCAGACGCATCGTCGGTGAAGCTCGGTCAACGGGCGAGGGCGGCACAAGAGAATATACAGTTCGCGATGAGGGCCCGGGTACGACAACAATTGTTCATGACCGACTGGATCGCGAGGGTATTTCCGTGGTACGAAGCGAAAAGCAGTCCTTAGGAAATGCCGCAAGAGTGTGCGACTATAAACCCGCCTTCAAAGTCATCGGTTCACCATTGAGTCCAGGCAATTCTTGGTCGGCAAAGGCGACGTGCCCCGAGGAATTCGTCCGTACGATAACGGTCATCGGATTTGAGAGAATACGTGTCTCGGGAAGTACCCTGCCGATTCGAGTGGCCGTCATCAATATCCACGATACTCGCAGGTATGACGACCAAGGTACGACTATTCGATTGTCGGTAGAAACAGGAATCAGGCTGATTGAGGATACGCGAGTCACTGCTAAGGACGGGAAGAGGATCACGACTGTCCACGATGTCCTAACTGGCACATGAGTTCCCGAATTCGTGAGCGCATCCTTGGACGGCGGAAGCGCTTTGGCACTCGGTCTGCGGCAGCGGACCTCATCGCAGGCAGGGTCGCTCAGGCGACCGTATTGCGCAGCACCCCTATGCCTTCGACCTCCAGTTCGATCGTGTCACCTGGTTCGAGATATCGACCGCCTTGGTCCAACATGCATCCGCCGAAGGCTGTCCCCGACCCGAAGACATCACCGCGGCGCACCATTTCCCCCTGCGAGACGAACGAGATCGTTCTTGGGAAAGTCCAGAACAACTCGCCAAGGTTCGCGGTGCAAACCGTTTCATCATTGACGCGCGCCGTCATCTGAAGACTTGGCGTTCGTGACAGATCGTCGGCCGTCAACAAGTAGGGACCAAGCGACGTCGCGAAGTCCTTCGATTTCGAGGGCCCAAGCCTCGATGCCATCTCTGCCTTTTGTACGTCGCGTGCGCTCCAGTCATTCATGATCGTGTAACCAAAGATCGCATTGCCAGCCTGTTCTTCGTTGGCGTCGATGATGTCCTGGCCGACGATGCAGGCGACCTCCATCTCGAAGTCGAGCGCCGAAGTGAAAGACGGCCGCTTCACGGAATGGCCGGGGGCCACGACTGCGAGATGGTTGCCTTTGTAATAGAAGGGCCGCTCGAACCATGCCGGGCTCAGGTCTTCGCCTCTTCGGTTAGCCCCAGCCCGGGCGTGGTCTTCGAAACCGATGAAGTCGCGAAGCGACGTGGGAACCAGTGGTACCTGCAGTGAGACTTCGTCCTGCGAAAGACCAGACATCCCTGAAGCCTGCTCGGCTGCAGCCATTAGATCGTGGGGGCTGAGCCGCATGAGGGTCAGCATCGGTTGTTCGGCGGCTCCGGCGTCTTGGGGGAGATCGATCGGGTGGAAACGCAGGTGGTGATCGCGCTCGAGGACAACGCCAGCACGCGCCGATGGGTCATCCGAAGTCGAGAAGGTAGCTAAACGCACCACGCAATCCTGCCTCAAGTGCAGCCTTGTTCGCACTCAACCGGCAGATATGGCGACCATTTAGAGCGATCCTATGACCAGAAAAATGACTGCCACCGCGATCGAAGCCCGCCTCCTAGCTGGGCTAGACGACGTCGCCGAAGGCGAGGAGATCGAGATCACTAAGCACGGCCGAACGGTGGCCCTGCTGGTGTCCGCCAAGGGACGGGCATCCTCCCAGGCGATGTTGCGGGGCGTGGCGGTCAGTGCTGCAGAGGATGAAGAGCTCTTCTCGACCGCAGCGGAGTGGCGACTAGATTGACCACGATCCTGCTGGATACCCACGTGATCCAATGATGGTCGGCTGAACCGAAGCGATTGAGCCGCTCATGAACGCATCCTGGTCAGCATCCCCATCCGCTCGTAGCTAGAGCCATCCTCGGTCGGTAGCGGTCTGGTAACTGGAACATCTGTACAAAGTCAACCAACTGTCAGTTGACCCGACGGCGTGAACACCAGCGACCGCACCCACTCAATCCGCGTTGTGGCTTGGTGCTCATAAGACAATCGGGCTATGAATCCAAAGGCCTCGGATCTTCGTCTGTCTCTAACCCTTTCCGGCGCGGTCTCGCTTGGATCTTATGAGGCCGGTGTCCTTGCAGCACTCATCACTGCGGCCCAACAACTTCGAACCGGAACAGGACCCAACGTGATCATCGACAGCATCGCCGGCGCCTCTGCAGGTTCGGTCACCGCGATCTTTACTGCTTACTGTCTGCTGACTGGGTCAGATCCCATAGAGCTTATGTGGGCGGGTTGGGTTGATGCCCCGGACATCAACAAGATGACCAAGGGCGCTAGCGGTTCTCCTTTGTCTACGGCCTTCCTCGAAGAAACCGCACGTCAGTTGTTTCACGAGGTCAGTGCCACAGGTATAGCCCAAAAGGAGGAGATCCGGATCTCGATGGCCCTTGGGAACCTGCAAGGTCTGGGCTACGAGATCCGGCAGATGCGGTCGAAACAGATGTTAGACGCGATCACATTCATCGATTGGGCGGAGTTCATCGTGTCTTACGACACTTCCGACGGCCGAGTGACGCCTTGGGACCCGAAGCTACTTGATATGGCACTTGCTTCTGCCGCCAATCCTCTTGGTTTTCCGTCCAAGGGCGCGGACAGGACCGATGACAAACTCACGTACGAGAAGAACGGGGTCCGCAACTTTCCCGATTCGGGATTCTTCTGGTACACCGACGGCGGGATGATCGACAACGAGCCACTCGGACGAACGATCGATCTAGCCAACGACATCGACAAGTCTCTGGAGCAAGCCCCCCAATACGAACGCATCTTGCTGCTCATCCATCCCCACCCTCAAGCACCAATGCCGTTGATCGAGTGGACCCAACCCGACAGCCCTCCGTCATGGGCCAAGACATTCATCCGCGCCGATCAGATATCGCGAAGCCAGTCTATGTACGACGACCTTCGCCATCTGGAGAAAACCAACTCGCGCATCAGATGGCTGGGGCAGCTGAAGGTTGCGATGGAAGCTCTGTTGGATGAAGGACCGGGGACCAAAGCCGAGGACCCGGCGATGAGAAGGATCTTGGAAACCGCGCGTTCGGTACGACAGGAGAAGGCATCCATCAAAGGTGCCGCATTGACACCCGATCCAACCGACCGCGAGCTTCTGGAATCATTGCTCAACAACATCACGGGACTGGATGGGAAACGTGAGGTTCGAACTGAGATCGTGTCACCCAGCAATCTAGCTGGTAAGGAGGCCGTCGAGACTGTACTTGCAGGCGAGTTCTTGCTTCATTTCGGCGGTTTCTTCGAAAAGAAGTTGAGGGCAAGTGACTTCGCTACGGGTTATCGGTCCACACAGGAGTGGCTGAGGTCGGTGCTCATCCCTGAACTAGAGGCGATGGGCCGATCGACAAGCGACCTGGACCAGATGATGAGTCACCTCGATAGCCGCTACCTTGTCAGTTGGGAAGACTCGAATGCGCGCCTCATGACCTTTTCGAGACTGCCCTTCTCGAGCAAATGGAAGATGGCCCGCATCGCGGGAAAGGCTTCAGCTTCATTGACATCGCACTTCTTGAAAGGGCTTTTAGCCAAGCTCACACATCGCCGACGTGGATGAACCCCTTGTGAACGAGATCTACGAATAGTTCGACCAAGTTGGGATCGAAATGCTTGCCACTGAGCGAGATAAGTTCGTCGGTCGCCTGAGCCACCGACCAGGCTTCCTTGTATGGACGAGCGTGGGTCAGAGCATCGAATACGTCGGCGATGGCAACCACGCGTCCGAACTGGGGTATGTCTTCGCCGACGATGCCTTCGTATCCTCCGCCATCCCAACGCTCATGATGAGTCAGCGCGATCTGCTCAGCCATCTGGAGCAAGGGCACGTTACTTCCCGACAAGATGTCGGCACCGATACGCGTATGGGTGCGCATGGTTTTCACTTCTTCATCGGTAAGTCGCCCCGGCTTGAGGAGGATGGTGTCCGATATCCCGATCTTGCCAACGTCATGCAGCGGGGCGGCTCGGCCCAAGGTTGCGATCTGGTCGGTGGGCAGACCCATGGCCATAGCGAGTCGCGCTGAGTTGAGCCCTACCCTGGCTGTGTGCTCACCAGTTTCGTAATCACGGAATTCGGCAGCAAGGGCCAGGCGCCGCAGGATCTCGAGGCGGGCCTGCTCGAGATCGAGTGTTCTTTCCTTGACCTTTTGCTCGAGTTCGACCGAGTGCTCTTCGACCTGCTCGTATAACCGCGCGTTCTCTAGTGCAAGAGCTGCTGCATTAGCGAGCGACCCGAGAAAGGGCCTGTGGTCCTCCGAATGCTTTGGCTTGCGATCAAAGTGCGTCGCCAGCACGCCAAATGCTTCACCATCTCTTCCTTCTATCGGAAGGGCCACGTCGTGATCTCCCGCCGGCGGCCTGCCGTCGGCTTGGCTTTGAAGATAAACGGCAGCCTTGTCGGCCCCCACTCCGTCCTTCGCAGCGATCGACAGGTTCTGCAAGATCTCGCTGGTCTTTAACGTTGAGGCCAGGGACCGCGTACTTTCGTGCAACGCTCTCAGCCGATTGCGCTCCGCCAGGAGATTCTTGGCCATCACTCCAGAGATCACGGCGATCATGAAACCTATCCCCATCCTGAAGGTGATCGAGAAGGGCAGGAATTGGTGACCGTAAGACACGTGTCCCCAGTATCTGCTGGCGGTATAGGCCAATGTCTCAGCGAACATCACCAGTAACGATCCTCGCAGCTGGAAGCGAAGGGCACCTTCCAGGGGTATCACGTACAGGATCACCCAGATGGCATTGCCCGAGTCGAACGCGAACAAAAACACGAAGCCGATGGTCACAGCCATGTCGAGGATGGTCGTAAATATCGAGATCCTGCGAGCAACCCTTAGGTCTTGAACACCCTTGATCAATAGAGCAACGACGGAGTTGCCGAGCGCAAACATTGCTAGCAGGGCAAGACCCATCGCTATCCAAAGACCCCTGGACGGAGCTCTAACCTGTTCGGCCCTCACCGGGCTGTACTGGTAGAGCTGGAACAGACCGAACGCGAGCGCTCCCCATCTGACATGGGTCATAGTGCGTTCGACGCGCTTTATGCGAATGAGATCGGCCTGATCGGTGAGGAGCGGGTCGGCGTGCATCGTCAAATCATGCAGCCATGAGGGTCTTTCTTCCCGAATTTGCCGATAGCGCGCGAACGAATCCTGTGGACCTTTGAGGGATTTCGACAAGGGCCTTCAGGCCCACATCACAAAAGATCTTCTGACACACCCAGCCGTCATGCCATGGGTGTGGGGCGGTAGCTCAACGGTGGAGCAAAATGACCGTCACTCAGAGGATGCAGTCTGCGAACGCTTCTCGCTGACCGTTTGGATTTGCATTCTCCCGATGACTTGTAGTACTATTGGGGGGTTCCGCAGAAGTGAGTAAGGGGAAACCCCAAAAGCTACTGCGGAACACTTTTTTTCATACATCTACCTACGAAAGACGCCTGCGCAGGCGTCTTTCGCTTTTTCCGCGGGCCAGATCTCGAGAGGAGACCAAGCCTGCGAACTACAAAAGAGGCTTAGGTAACAAACCCGTCACATAAGACGCTGAGCGCAGATTGTTGAAAACGACTTGCGTCGCGATCGTTGAAAACTACGGGTGTGTAACTTATCGTCGTTGTACACATGGGGGAACTCTTCGCAGGCCCGGGCTTCAGGACGTGTTCGCGCTCGGGCTGTCAGTGGCCGGCGATCGCGACGCTCGGCTTCGATTATGCCAACAAGAAGGCGTGGCTCGAAGAGCTGAAGCCTAAACACGAACCAGCCACATACGACCTGTGCGCCGTACATTCAGAGCGTTTCTCGCCCCCCAAGGGTTGGCAAGCCGAGGACCACCGCCTCCTGGCCGAGCCGCTGTTTCACGTCAGCCCTATGCCAACATCAACGCCCCAGGAGGCCGAGCATCGCGCGGCGGCCGCTGGTGCCGACAGCCCTCTCACCCTTCAAGCAGGGCTCCCCGAGATCTAGCCGCCCCGGCGCCGAGACTGTCCGTAAGGTTGCGGTTTCCTTGTTTTTCCTTGCTTATTGTTTCTTAGGTAACCGATGGGGTAAGATTGATTTTGGAGTTTTTCATGACCATAGAACGCAGCCTCATCAAACAGATCCGGGTACTCGACGAGTACGACCTAAGACGTCTAACGATCTTCATCAAGGGCCTCTTAGTCCAGCAGGGGGCCGATCTGCCTGATGAACCTGCCGAGAAGCCCGGAAAGGTTTCCTACCGGCTAGAGCCGGTGCGGTGCGGCAAGCCTGGGTGCACCAGGTGCCCTCATGGACCGTACTGGTACGCCTACTGGCGAGAGGGGGGCCGCGTGCGCTCGCGCTACATCGGCCGGCGCCTGCCTGAAGATGCCCAGATCGGTCGATCTGACTAGTCATCCCAACTCGGACGAAATGGTCACAACGCGCTATGGCACCTAATGACCGCCTTGTCCGATAAAGGAGTCAGTAACTTCGGGCGAGCAGGAGGCGGGGACATGAGATGTGAGCGTTGTGGATCCAATCACGTGATTTCGATCCAAGTCGTTCTTGGGGATGGAAGCCCTGTGGAATTTTCGACTTGCCATGTATGCGAGTCGCGGACCTGGAAAACCAAAAGCGAAACAGTTTCGCTCAGCAGGGTTCTTCAGCTCACCAATAGCAACAAGCCTCGTTAACCAACAACTCTAACCCTGGGACGAAACGGGCGAATCTATGCCATCCCAGTCGATCCGCCCCTGCAACTAGTCCCTTTGGGGGACAGTAAATGATCATTTCGTGTTGTGGTCATCACCCTAAGTGGTGTCGAGACAATGAAGAGACACCAAAGGGGTAGGTGAGTCAACAGTGGAAATGCAGGACTTTCGCCAAACGAAATACGTCCCGAAGCTTTACCAGGGGTCGATGAAACGCATCGTCCTCTCGCTCGCCGTCCTGCTTTTGTCGGCTCCCCATTCTGCGGGCGCGGTGACCATCGGCGCCGGGGTCGGTGCTGCTTCAACCGCGATCACTTTGGTTTCGCTCAACGTCAATAATCCCTTCATAACGTCGCTCGATCAGACCGTTAATACTCTGGTCGCATCCGGTTCGGGTGAGGCGAATACGGATCCTTCCAGTGAGCTGCGTGCCAACTTCAGTTTCTTGGCTGCCCATGTTCCAGCGGCGTCATTTTCCAATGGCGACACAACCACTCAAACCGCTGAGATCAAAGAGGGCGAGATCTCTGCCGATTCGAATACGGGCTCGGCCACCGATCTGGCAACTCTGCCGACCAACCAGGACCTTCCCCTAAGTCAAGCGGTTACGGGGTCCGTGAGGTATTCGGGAGTGAGCGCGACGGTTCGTCCGCAGGACCCGTACGCGTTCTCGTCGCTTGGCAATGTAGCCGTCGATGCTCTAGCGGGCACCGGGCTATTGCACCTCGACGGAGTGAAGATCGCCGTTTCGGACGAATCTTCTCCTTCTCAGGCTAGCGCGATCGAGGGGCTCGAGATCGCAGACATCTCAGTGCTCAAGATCGGTGACCTTTTGCAGATCTCGAACTACAACTTCACGGAACTGGTTGGACTCGGTGCAAGCTTCGATCCTGGTGACACGGCCGATCTGGGTACTACGGGCTCGACCATCACCGGACTCCTGCCCGGGGCTATCACCTCTACAAGTCCCGACGATCTGGCGAACATGGCGGTCACGTGTCCTGGCGACTTGGTGCTATCAGCCATCCCTGGACTTTGCGATGCGCTGAACGGCTACGTGAGCCAACTCGAAGCTTTGCGCGATGTCATAGCGGCGCTGCCTCTTATCGATCTGAAGGACGTTAGAGGTGGTATCAACGCAAACGCTACAGATTCCACTTCCAAATCCATAGCCAAACCGGTTACGTGGGCGAGCGCGCAGGTTGCCAATGTCACCGTGTCGGCCAATGCGAATGATCCGCAGACGAGCTTCACCGATCTGACCAATCAAGTGAAGACCGCTGTTCAGCAGGTCACGAGTACCGTCTCGGGTCTCACCGGTTTGAGGGTGACCATCACTGTCGACGATCGTAGTGAATCGCCTGACAACGCGACCGACCCGGCTGATGCTGCCTATCACATCGCATCGGCGAGCACGACGGGGCTCCGTGTCCAGGTGAATGTGCCACCACCCAGTTCTGTTGCATCGGCAGGATTCACATTGGCTGCCTCTAGCACTCAACCTATGGCTTTCGATGCACGCTTCCTGACCCTGTCCGGCAGTGCTCGTCACCGGCCGGCTCCGAACGGTTCGCCGAACAACCCGAACAACCCTGCAGGCAACACACCTTTCAAGAGTCCACACACAGGGACTAACCCGATCTGGGCATTGTGCGGGTCACTAGCATTGATCTTAGGATTTGGTTTGCGTCGTTGGTTGAGGGATGCCGCCTAGTCACCGCCCGCCTCGGCCTTTTCGCGACG
Source organism: Actinomycetota bacterium (assembly GCA_046262935.1). GTDB lineage: Bacteria > Actinomycetota > CADDZG01 > JAHWKV01 > JAHWKV01 > JBHELT01. The sequence continues at coordinate 32,452 of JBHELT010000060.1, forward strand.
CAAATGGTCGGCCCCCGATATTCGGGGGCCGACTTCCATTCAAAGGGTGTTTACTAGCTGGCTCGGCGCCTCAATAAGGCCTTGCGTTCCAACTCGGTTAGCCCGCCCCAGATCCCGTAGCCTTCGCGCGCCTCGAGTGCGTATTCGAGGCATTCGTTCTTCACCGAGCAGGTGTTGCATACCACTTTGGCGGAGTCTTCTCGGTCCCGCTTTTCTTTGACGCTCTCGGCGTGCTCAGGACCGAAGAAGATGGTTGGGTCCATCCCTTTGCAGGCGGCGATATCTTGCCAGCGTGCCTCGGTGTCGAGCGATGCGAGCTTCGAAGCTACCGTCTTGGTGGTCTTCGTGCTCTTCTTGGATGGGTGCTCTTCGGTTGTCACATCTAACCCTTCTTCTCTAAGACCTTTTGACCTCGCCTGGGGACCGAAAGTTCCCCGGCCCTTTTTCCTTGTTCCAACTGCGCTTCCAACTGCTTCCTGCAATCTGGACAGATCCCTTTGAAAGTGATCTCCGCTCTAACGATGTCGAAACCCATCGAAGAGGTTTCGTCGAGTGCAGGCAGGGAAAAATCTGCGTCCGGCGGCACATCGACGATCTTCTTGCAACGCTCACAGACCAGATGATGGTGACTCGGCCGGTCGGCAGCGTCGTACCTCAACTTGCCTGAGACGGGCACCACATCGAGCCTGCCAACGTCGCGCAGTTCTCCGAGGGCCTTATACACGGTGGCTAGCGAGATGTGCGGCAACTGCTGCCTGACCCGCTCGTACACCTGTTCGGCGCTCAGATGCTCCTGGCTTTGCTCAACCACCTCGAGCACCGCCATCCTTTGGGGTGTTACGCGTTTGCCCCGGGAGCGTAGAAGCGTGATGAAGGTTCGGTTCTCCAATCTGCCACCAATCATTTGTTGTTAGTAAAGATTATCGGTTAGTCGCTGTACGTCAACAGTACAAGCGAAGAAATCTCGAAGGATGAGTAGTATCCACGTGTGGATCTGGGGACGATATTCAAGGCATACGACGTGCGGGGCACATACCCGGACCAACTCGATGAGGTGACCTGCCATGCCATCGGGGCGGCCTTCGCCCGGTTCACCAAGGCCCCCGGGATCGTCGTTGGCAGGGACATGCGGGTCTCGTCGCCCGCCCTTTCAAGGGCATTCATCGAAGGGGCGCTTGGTCAGGGCGCTGACGTGGTGGACATCGGGTTGGTCTCGACCGACGCCTTGTATTTCGCCTCGGGCAGATATGAGCGGCCGGGGGCCATGTTCACTGCCTCACACAACCCTGGTGTTTATAACGGGATCAAGCTTTGCCTAGCGGGAGCCGCCCCCGTTGGCCAAGACACGGGCCTTTCCCAGATCAAAGAGCTCGTGGAAACCCGACCTCAACTCCCGGCGCCATCTGGCCCCGTCGGTGCTTATGCGCAACGTGACATCGTTGCGGACTTCGTCGATCACGTGCTCGGATTCGTCGATGCATCCCGGCTTGCACCTTTGAAGGTCGTTGTCGATGCCGCCAATGGGATGGCTGGCAAGATGACCCCACCGGTTTTCGCAAAGACGCCGATCGAGGTTACGCCGCTTTACTTCGAACTCGATGGGACCTTCCCCAATCACCCAGCAGACCCCATACAGATCGAGAACCTCGACGCGCTCCGTTCGAAGGTCATCGAGGTCGGCGCCGACATTGGCATGGCATTCGATGGCGATGCCGATCGCGTCTTCTTGGTCGATGAGAAGGCCGAGCCGGTTTCGGGGAGCCTTACAACCGCGCTCGTTGCGTCGCAGGTTCTTGCCAACCGGCCGGGGGCATCGATCGTTCACAACTTGATCTGTTCGCGCGTCGTACCCGAGACCATCTTGGCCGGCGGTGGGAAACCGATCCGAACAAGGGTCGGGCACTCATTCATTAAGCAGGTGATGGCGGAGACGGGTGCGGCGTTCGGGGGCGAGCATTCCGGTCACTACTACTTCCCCGAGAACTTCCGTGCAGACTCGGGGATCATCGCAGCGTTGATAGTCCTTCAAGCACTGAGCACCCAGAACAAACCCATGAGCCAGGTGCTCGCGCCGTTCAGGCGATATTGGAACTCGGGCGAACTGAACACCGTTGTCGCCGATCAGGCGGCCGTTCTCAAGGCGGTCGCCGAAAAGTATTCAGACGGCCAGGTCGATTGGACCGATGGGTTGACGGTGGACTTTCCGGATTGGTGGTTCAATGCACGCGGATCGAACACGGAACCACTTCTTCGACTGAACGTCGAGGCCAACGATCCGCTCTTAGGAGAAAGCCAGGCTCAACGATTACTCGATCTGATCAGATCCGGAGGATGAAATGGCTGTAGACGAAAAGCTCATCGAGATCCTTGTTTGCCCCAACTGCAAAGGCCCCATCGATTACCGCGAACAAGAACAAACCATCGCGTGCGTCGGTGAGTGCAAGTATGAGTACCCGGTTATCGACGATATACCCCACATGCTCGTGGACGAAGCCAAGAAACCGTGATCGATCTCGACGATCTGACCGCGATCGCGACGGTCGATCAGACCGACTACATCTCGGTCGTCGAAAGCTGGCCTCAGCAGCTGGTGGAAGGCATGCAGATAGGCGCCTCCTTGCAGGGTCTACCGTCACCCGACGGCATCGACTCGATAGCCGTTCTTGGTATGGGTGGATCAGGTGTTTCGGGCGACATCCTGGGCGACGCTATTGCAGACGTGACGCGCCTTAGGGTCCAAACGATCAAAGGGTACGTTCTGCCCGGCTGGGTTGGTGAGAACACGCTCGTGTTCGCGATCAGTTATTCGGGAGACACCGAAGAAACCCTCGCAGCGTTCGAGCAGGCGCAAGGTCGCGGCTGCCGGATCGTCAGCGTCACAACAGGGGGCCGACTGCTCGACGAATCATCAAGACTGGGCATCCCGGTTGCTTCGGTCCCCGGGGGCCTCATGCCGCGGGCTGCAACTGGCTACCTATCTTCACCATTGCTGATGATCACCGAGCGGCTTGGCCTTGCGCAGGGCCTTAGTGATGCGATCCACGAATCCATCGAACTGCTGCAAAAGCGCGTTGGCGAATACGGAAGAACCATCGGTAAGTCGTCGAACCTTGCGAAGCGCTTAGCCGAGTCGATGCTGGGCATGGTGCCGATCATCTATGGGTCGCAGGGGATAGCCGAGACTGCGGCCTACCGATGGAAGTGTCAGTTCAACGAGTGCAGCAAGGTTCCGTCTTTCCATCACAGTTTCCCCGAGCTAGATCACAATGAGATCGTCGGTTGGGACCAACTGAAGCAGTTGACGAAATCGTTCTCGTTGATAGTGCTTCGCCATGAAGCAGAACACCCGCGGGTAACCAAACGCATCGAGATAACCAACGATTTGATCGGTTCGCGGCTCGGCGCAGTCCACCAGGTTCGTGCTCATGGATCGTCCAACTTGGCGCGCCTCTTCGACTTCATCTGTCTTGGCGATTTCGTTTCGGCCTACTTGGCAGTTCTTCAAGGTGTGGATCCGGCCCCCATCACCGTGCTTCAAGACTTGAAAAAGAGGATGGCCGCCGAGGCCTGGTGATAGCTGATGGTCAACCACGATGTTAAAGATCTAGCGCTCGCACCCGAGGGACTAAGAAAGATCGAGTGGGCCGAGACCCACATGCCTGTTCTGAGGTTGATCCGCGAACGATTCGCTCAACATAAGCCGTTCAACGGGATCCGGATCGCCGCGTGTCTTCACGTTACTACCGAGACTGCAAACCTAGTACGCACTCTCGTTGAAGGGGGGGCCGAAGTTGCGGTATGCGCGTCGAATCCGTTGTCCACACAAGACGAGATCGCAGCATCGCTAGTTGTTGACTTCGGTCAAGCCGTGTTCGCCGTAAGGGGCATCAACAACGACGGCTATTACAACCACATCTCGCAAGCCATCGGATACAAGCCGCACCTCACGGTCGATGATGGCGCCGACTTGGTATCGACGCTTCATCGCAGTCACACCGATCTTCTCGCCGACGTCATCGGGGGGACCGAGGAAACCACAACAGGTGTTGTGCGTTTGCGCGCGATGGCGGCAGACGGCGCCCTGCGTTATCCGATAGTTGCGGTCAACGATGCGAAAACCAAGCACCTGTTCGACAACCGCTATGGCACTGGCCAATCATCCCTCGACGGCATCATCCGAGCCACGAACATTTTGTTCGCAGGACGAACCGTTGTTGTTGGCGGATACGGATACTGCGGCAAGGGAGTTGCATCGCGAGCCGAAGGCCTTGGAGCAAACGTCATCGTCGCCGAGGTCGATCCGCTAGCCGCGCTCGAAGCGGTGATGGACGGGTACCGCGTCATGCCGATGCTCGATGCGGCAAGGGTCGGCGACATATTCATCACCGTCACTGGGGACCGCGACATTTTGACGGCTCATCACTTCGCAGTGATGAAAGACGGGGCGATCCTTGCGAATTCGGGCCACTTCGATCTCGAGATCGATGTGATTGCCCTTCATTCCGTCGCGGAACAGGTCAGCGAAGTTCGAAAGGATGTCGAGCGCTTCACGCTGGCGGATGGTCGCAGTCTCTACTTGATCGCACAAGGCAGGCTCGTCAACCTCGGTGCGGCCGAAGGGCACCCGGCCTCGGTGATGGATATGTCATTCGCCAACCAAGCCCTGTCACTCGAATGGCTCGTCGCCAATCGCGAGCACGAGGGCGGCGTCTACCCGGTTCCTGCAGATATCGACCAAGAAGTGGCCCGGTTGAAACTGGCTTCGATGAAGATCGACATCGATACCCTTACACCGCAGCAGGCTGCCTACCTGGCGTCATGGGAAACGGGGACCTAGCGGCCGCGTTCGCGGCTTCGCCCTCTCACCTTGCGCATAACCCTTCTGCGTCGATCTCGTTTTGTCACTGGCGGCCGCTATGTTGTAGACCAATATGAAAAGCTTTGCGGACATCTTTTTTCCCTGCACGTGTGCCGGATGCGGCTGCATTTCGAAGGATGTTTTTTGCGAGTCATGCGACGTCGGGCTTCAGCGCCTCGGGGGTCCGCTTTGCCATCATTGCGGGGCCCCCGAACCTCGGCCAGGCCAAGGCTCCAGGTCCTGCTCTGATTGCGGGGGCCGGGCCCTTGCATTCGATTCTGCCCGCCAGGCAGTCTCGTTCACTCCAGAGGTGCGCCGCGCTATCCATCGTTTCAAGTACAGGGCCGAACGGCACTTGGCTGCATCACTGGCAGCCGTGATGAATGAGGCTTGTTCTTTCAGCGCCGACGCCATTGTCTGGGTTCCCGCTTCACCGCGGCGTCACAGAGAACGTGGCTTCGACCATGCGGGCCTTCTCGCGCATCGACTCGGTGAACTCAAAGGTATCCCTGTGCTCGATCTGCTGTTTCGAACGAAAGATGTGCCGCCGCAGGTGAAACTCGATCCGCTCAGCAGGCGAAGCAACCTCGACTCCGCTTTCGCTTGCAGATTCATCGCCCCCGACAAAGTTCTCGTCGTTGACGATGTGTATACGACCGGGGCCAGTGCTTCAGAGGCAGCGCGTGCACTCAAAGTGAAGGGTGCCTCAAAGGTGTATACGGTTGCGATCGCGCGCACTCTTCCCGCCCACCGATCTCGGCCGTATAATCGCAACGGCCTTCCGTCCGGGTCTGTGGTTGCGGGATCTTAGGGTTCCAAGTCCATGCCAGTCGCAGGCGAAAGGATCCACGTAAGGCAACCATTGGTTGCTGAGCATGGTGCGACTTAGGAGTTAGTCCTGCCTCGGCCCCGGGAAAGTCCCGGGATCCGGGAGAAGGTTCGAAGCGTTTTGCGTAGGTTCGTCGAAGGCTAGCCGGACGAATCTAAACACGGGGCGCGAGGCCTCAGCAGGCGAATGTGGGGTCAAAGACCAGGTCAGCCGGCGGAGGGCCACTAGACATGCAGATCAAGGTTCACGGCAAGAACAACAGTGTCCCCAAAGACATCGAGACCTTTGCGGTAGACAAATTCGAGCACCTGTCCCGATATCTGTCCACCATCTCGGACATCGACGTTGAGCTCTATGAAGAGGGAAGCTCGCGTAAGGGCGGCTATACGCACGTGGCACACGTGACTGTGGCCACCTCGGGGCCCGTTTTCAGGTCAAAAGTCGCCTCCAGCGACCATCGAAAGTGCATCGATATGGCCGCCGAGCGCCTGGAACGCAGGCTGAAAGAGTTCAAACGGCGCAGATCCGGGAAACCTGCCCACTCAAGGCCAAAGGTACAATCTGCCGATAATGCCGCAGAGGCCAGTTACGAAGTGGACATTGAAGACTAGTCTCGCGTAGCTCAAACTGATCGGGTCAACTAGATGGGGGCCTTCAAGTGGCAGAGTCAATCCGGGTGATGATCGTAGATGACCATGCATTGTTCAGGCGCGGGCTCAACATGGTGCTCGAAGCTGAAGAAGGCATCGAAGTTGTGGCCGAGGCTGGCGATGGTACCGAGGCGATAGCTAAAGCCGAAGAGGCGATGCCCGATGTGGTGTTGATGGATGTGAAGATGCCGAAGCGCTCAGGCATCGAGGCAACCGCAGGTATGAAAGACCTGCTGCCCAACGCCAAGATCTTGATGCTCACTATCTCCGATGAGGAATCTGATCTGTACGAAGCGATCAAGGCGGGGGCCTCCGGGTACCTTTTGAAAGAGATCTCCATCGAAGAAGTCGCCAATGCGGTGAGAGCGGTTCATGCCGGGCAATCGCTGATCTCGCCTTCCATGGCATCGAAGTTGTTGAGCGAGTTCGCGACCATGGTCAAAAGAACCGACGACCGACAGAGCCTGCCCGCGCCGCGGCTAACCAATCGCGAACTCGAAGTACTCAAGTTGGTCGCCAAGGGTTCCAACAACCGCGACATCTCAAAGGAACTGTTCATCTCCGAGAACACTGTCAAGAACCACGTACGCAACATCCTCGAGAAACTGCATCTGCACTCGCGGATGGAAGCTGTGGTTTACGCGGTCCGGGAGAAGATGCTCGACATCAAGTAGTACCGTATGAAGAGACCTTGGTTCATCGGCCTTGCAATAACTCTTATCCTGCTTGGCTTTGGCGCGTACGGGATCATTGTTTTCCGTGGCGAGAGCTCTCCCTTCGAGATGCACTCCATGGGCTCGGACCAAGGAAGAAGGGGCGAGCGGCCCAACATCGGATCACCCGACAGTCATCGAAGCCGACTATCGAGACGGGCAGGCATTCACTTACCAGCTCGGGTTCTCCAACACCAGTTCCAGGCCGGTTCGGATCGTCAAGATCGGTGAAGAGTCGCCACGCTACTCCTTGTTAAGGCCCTACGCGTACATGTTGGCCGACTCGCGGTTCGGGGGCATCCGCTACGGTGGTTCGGTAGGTGCGAAAGACCTCGAGTCCGAAGGCGCTCTGCGGCCCTTCGCCCCATTCACGATTCGACCGGGGGAGAATGTCGAGGTCGTGGTCAACGCGCGCTTTGGATCTTGTGAATTCAATGCCCGCGGTGCTAGCTCGACCCAAGTAGCGGTGCCGATCTTCTTCAAGGTCCTTGGGTTTACTCGCAGGCAGGACTTGGATTTCACGGAGCCGGTAAAGGTTGTCTCGCCCGAGGCTTGTCCGCGACCGGGGCCTGCACGACCAACACAAACGCCTTCTCCTCACAGGCAGAAACTGCCGGCTAAGATAGGACCTACCCCCACCGCCTGACCTCGGGCTGAGCCACCCTTATCGGCAGCCAGCGTCATAATGGGCGCTCGTATGAGCGTTTTCGACAAGGTCCTGCATGCAGGCGAAGGCCGCAAGTTCAAAAAGATCGTCGAGCAGGCGAAGCAGGTGAACGATTTCGAGGAAGAGATCAAAACCCTCTCCGAGGGTGAACTTCGCGCTAAGACCGATGAATTCCGCAAACGGTTAGACGCGGGGGAGACGCTCGATGATCTGCTTCCAGAGGGCTTCGCCTGCGTACGTGAGGCCGCATGGAGAACCATCGGCCAGCGCCATTTCGACGTCCAGGTGATCGGGGCCGCCGTGCTGCATCAGGGGGCGATCGCCGAGATGAAGACCGGTGAAGGAAAAACCCTGGTCGCGACCATGCCTACCTACTTGAATGCCCTTTCTGGCCGCGGGGTCCACGTGGTCACCGCCAACCCGTACCTCGCCAAGCGCGACGCCGAGTGGATGGGCCAGATCTACCGCTACCTCGGCCTCACGGTTGGCCTGGTCCAGCCGGAACAGTCAGCCGCCTTGAAGAGGGGCGCATACGAAGCAGACATAACTTACGGAACGAACAACGAGTTCGGCTTCGATTACCTTCGCGACAATCTCTCACTGCGCCTTGAAGAAACTGCCCAGCGCGGACATGTGTTCGCCATCGTCGACGAGGTCGACTCGATCCTGATCGACGAGGCCCGCACACCTTTGATCATCTCAGGGGCAGCCGACGAGTCCGCCAAGTGGTATCGAACGTTCGCAAGGATGGTCCCCAAGTTGCGCCCCGACGATCACTACGAAGTCGATGAAGCCAAACGCACCGTTGCTGTAACCGAAGACGGCGTGACCAAGGTCGAAGAACTGCTTGGAGTTGAGAACCTCTACGATCAGGTTCAGGCGCACCTGGTTCACTACCTCGAGAACGCCCTCAGAGCAAAGGAACTTTACAAACGCGACCGCGATTACATCCTCCAGGACCGCGAGGTCTTGATCGTCGATCCGTTCACGGGCCGAACACTTCCTGGCCGGCGTTGGTCGGACGGGCTGCATCAAGCCGTCGAGGCCAAAGAGAACGTTCCGGTTCAGCAAGAGAACGTAACCGAAGCGACTGTCACCATCCAGAACTACTTCCGTTTGTACGAGAAATTGTCTGGCATGACAGGTACCGCCAAGACGCAAGCAGGTGAGTTCGCAAGCGTCTACAAGCTCGACGTCTTCGAGATCCCCACCAACCGACAGATGATCCGTAACGATCAAGCCGATGTCATCTACAAGACCGAAGACGCCAAATGGAAAGCAGTTACCGAAGATCTGGTGGCGAGGAACAGCAACGGCCAGCCTTGTTTGGTGGGAACGGTCGATATCGCGAAGAGCGAGAGGCTGTCGGGATACCTAACGCGACGTGGCGTTCAACATCAAGTTCTAAATGCAAAGAACCACGAGAAGGAAGCGTTCGTTGTTGCACAGGCAGGTCGGGTGGGAGCAGTAGTTGTTGCGACAAACATGGCAGGTCGAGGAGTTGACATCTTGCTCGGTGGAAACGCCGAGTACCTCGCTCGTCAAGAGATGGCGTCTCGAGGCTGGGACAACGACGCATACCTGCTAGAGATGTTGAGCGAAGAGGACAAGGCTGCTTACGAGGCCGCCTACGAGCCGATACTCGAAGACAAGAAAGTCCAATGCGAAGCCGAGCACAACAAAGTGGTTGAGCTCGGCGGCCTATACGTTCTTGGTACAGAGCGACATGAATCGCGCCGCATCGACAACCAGTTGCGCGGTCGTTCCGGGCGGCAGGGGGACCCAGGCGAGAGCAGGTTTTATCTCTCTCTCGAAGACGACCTGATGAAGTACTTCGCAACAGGGATGATCAATACGGTGATGGATAGGTTCAATCTCCCCGACGACATCCCCATAGAAGCCAAGATGGTTTCCAAAGCCATCGAACGCGCTCAGAGCCAAGTCGAGTCCCGCAACTTCGAGATCCGCAAAGAAGTTTTGAAGTATGACGAGGTGCTCAGTAAGCAACGCGAGGAGGTCTACAAGGCGCGGCGCAAACTCTTAGAAGGCGAAGACCTTTCGGAGAGGTCTCTTGAGTTCGTTGCCGACGTTGTCGAAGACATCTTGCAGACGTTCGCCAATCCCGAAGTCCATACCGAAGAGTGGGACTGGGATGGCCTCGATGCCGCGATGTCGCAGTTGTATCCGACGAAACTGAACGGCACGTTCGACAAGGTGAACTCATCTTACGAGGAACTCTTAGAGGGGCACCTAGAAGAGGCAGTCGCCTATTACCACCAACGCGAAGAAGAGATCGGCCTAGACAGGTTCCGCGAGCTAGAACGGTTCGTGTTCTTGTCGGTGCTGAACGCCAAATGGCGCGAGCACCTTTATGAGATGGACCATCTGCGCGAAGGCATAGGCCTTCGGGCATATGGTCAACGCGATCCGCTGATCGAGTATCAGCGCGAAGGCTTCGACATGTTTGCGGGGATGATGGGTACCCTCAAAGACGAGTTCGTTAGATACATGTTCCACGTCGATGTTGTCGATCAGAAAGCCGAACCGATACAGCAGCAACGGACCAATGATCCCTCGGCGACCGCATCGGCCATCAGTTCTGCGAAACAGGCGGCAGGTATCGACGACAGGCAGGGCGGGATCGTCGGTGAACCGGTGCGCTCCGATAAGACTCCGCGAAATGCGCCCTGCCCTTGCGGTTCGGGAAAGAAATATAAGAAGTGCCATGGGGTGGACGAGTAGATGTTCGACGACCTCGGCTCGCTGATCGCCGATATCACTCGCCAGCTCACCGACGTTAAGGAGTTCCTTTGACGTCGATTCCAAACGCCTAAGAGCCAAAGAACTCTCTGAACTCGTAGCCGACCCAGCCTTTTGGGACAACCAGACCCACGCGAAGCGCACGATGTCCGAGTTGTCGCGCGTCGAAGACGACGTGAAGGCCTACGAAGCTTTGGCTGTCAAGCTGTCCGACGCCGAGGTTCTTTGGCAGCTCGCAACCGAAGAGCAAGATCGAGACTCGTACGACGAGGCAGTGATGGTCCTTGGCGAATTAGAAAAGAAGGTTGCGGCTCTAGAGATCCTCACACTGCTGTCGGGTGAGTACGACGATCACGATGCCATCGCCAGTTTGCATGCAGGTGAAGGCGGAACCGAATCGTGCGATTGGGCAGCGATGTTGTTGCGCATGTTCACCAGATGGGCCGAGCGCAAGGGCTTTGAGATCGAGGTCCTCGATCTGCTGCCTGGCGAAGAAGCAGGAGTCAAGCAGGCGACTTTCACTTTGAAGGGGCGGTTCGCCTACGGATTGCTTTCAACCGAGAAGGGCGTGCACCGTTTGGTTCGGATCTCTCCTTTCGATTCGTCGAGCAGGCGACACACATCGTTCGCAAGCCTCGATGTCATCCCTGCCATCGAACAGGACGAAGCGCCCGAGATCGATCAGTCGGACCTAAGGATCGATATCTACCGGTCGGGGGGGCCGGGAGGCCAGTCGGTTAACACCACCGATTCGGCTGTGCGCATCACTCATCTGCCCACAGGCATAGTTGTCGCCGTGCAGAATGAAAGGTCGCAGCTTCAGAACAAGGCAGTCGCGATGACCATCCTTGCGGCCCGTCTAGCAGAGCGAACGCGGCTGGACCGTCAGAAAGAATTAGATGAGATCCGCGGCGACCAGATGGAGATCGGATTCGGCTCGCAGATCAGGTCTTATGTTCTGCATCCTTACCAGATGGTCAAAGACCGCAGGACCGACCATGAAACCGGCAACGTCGATGCTGTACTAGATGGTGACATCGATGACTTCATCGCTGCCGAGTTGCGCAGGAGGAAGTCGTCGGCTAACGCCGGCTGACCGCTGTCACCCGATAAGACTTAGTGCTGCTTTGGCGATGTCGCTCGATGTGATCTTTGCCTTCTCGAACAACTGAGCCGGTTGGCCCGAAGTTGAGTATTCATCGCCGACATTCACATAGGCCATCTTTACGGGTGCCTCTTCTGTCACCACTTGTGCAACCGCAGATCCGAGGCCCCCATGCGAGAAATGTTCTTCGGCAACTACGATGCGCCCCGTTTGCGTTGCGGCAGAGATGATCGCCTCGCGATCGATGGGCTTGATCGTGTGCATGTCGATCACGCGCGCCTGGGTTCCTTGCGCAGAAAGATCGTCTGCCGCCTCAAGGGCTTCGGCCACCATAAGGCCGCAGGCGATTATGGTGACGTCATCGCCCTCACGGACCGTAACCGACCTGCCGAGGACGAGATCGGGGATAGTTGCGTAGATCTCTGGGGATTCGGGTCTGGCCGTTCTCATGTAGACGGGACCAACGTGCTCGATCATGGCTTTCGTCAGGGCTTTTGCCGAATTCGCGTCCGAAGGGATGACGACCGTGAACCCACCAAGGGCCGACGCGAGCGCTATATCTTCGATAGCCATCTGCGATGGTCCGTCTTCGCCGGCAGAGATCCCACCATGCGACCCAACCAACTTCGCGTTCAGACCTGGAAAAGCGATGCTCATCCGGATCTGGTCGTAAGCGTTGCATAGCAAGAAGCATGCGAAGCTCGCGATCACGGGGATCTTGCCGCTGGCCGCCAGCCCCGCTCCCATCCCAACCAGGTTCGATTCTGCGATCCCAACGTTCCAGGCACGGTCGGGGAACAACTCTTGAAACTTCTTCGTGCGGGTTGATTCCAGGACATCACCGTCGACAACAACCACATGGGTGTTGGTCGCTCCGATCTCAGCGAGGGCTTCGCCGAACGCGTCGCGCGTTGCCGCGGACATCTTACGTTCGCCCATCAGTAACCACCGAGCCCTTTGTCGATATCGGCAAGAGCTTCATCGAGTTTGTCTGCCGGGATCGGCTTTCCGTGGAAGTTGCCCTGCTCTTCGATGAAACGCACGCCTTTGCCCTTAACCGTCTTAGCAAGGATCGCTTGAGGTTGCCCGACGGAGCCTCTTGCCCAGTCGAACGCCTTGATGACCTCACCCATCGAGTGTCCGTCGATCTCGGTCACGTCCCACTTGAAAGCCCGCAGTTTCTCGGCCAAAGGGTCGAGATTTTCGATCTGGTTCACCGCACCGGTCTGCTGGTAACCGTTGCGGTCGATGATCAAGGTGATGTTGTCGATCTCGTGATCGCCTGCGAACATGGCCGCCTCCCAAACCTGACCTTCCTGGGTTTCACCATCACCCTGCAACACGTAGATGCGTGAATCGCGTCCATCGAGCCGCGCAGCGAGTGCATGGCCAAGTCCAACCGAAAGACCCTGGCCGAGCGATCCGGTTGAGGCTTCGACTCCGGGCAATCTCTTCATGTTTGGGTGGCCTTCAAGTGGCGAACCGAACTTGCGGAGCGACATCAGGTCTTCTATCGGGAAGTAGCCTGCTTCAGCGAGAAGGGCGTAAAGCAGGGGAGAGGCGTGCCCCTTCGAGAGGATGAACTTGTCGCGATCTTCCCATTGGGGGCGCTTCGGGTCGTAGCGCAGGACATCGCCGAAATAAAGGACGGTCCCCAGTTCCACGGCCGAAAGGGAGCTAGAAGGGTGACCCGACTTCGCTTCGGTTGTGGACGTGACAATGTGCTTTCGGATCGTTTTTGCGATCCGCTCTAGTTCTTCGATCGGGCGCGGCATGACTTATTCCTATCATGTCCTGGGGCCTTCGTTCTCGTCAGACTGTCTTCACAGAAAGCGTGGGCAGAAAGTCTCGAAACACTCATGGGGCAGCAGGCGCGCGGGGAACTCACGCTTGATGGACTCAGACAGTTGCAAGCTCTTTCGATCGGCAACGAGCTTCGGACATTGATGGGTTATGGGCGCAACCGCTGCATCCATCCGCAGGTTCGTCCTTAGAGAGTGAGCGCGGTGGTTCGGTCGCGTTTTCGCTGCCTGGCGCCGATCTGGATCGCGACGCTTACGGACCGTCTGGTCAAATGTGGTCTTTATGACACTGATCACCCTCCATCTTCCATGGTGAGAAATGGGACGAATCGAACCGTTCGGTAGATCCGGGTGTTGCGCCGGTGATGCGTGCTAACATCTGACAAGTGAGCCGTGAGGCTCTTTTTTCATATGGCCCAATTCCGAGGCCTTGGTACCCGAAGGGGTTTATATAGAGACATGATCCGTCTCGAAAACGTAAGTAAGGTCTACAAAGATTCTGTTGTCGCGTTGCGCGATGTATCAGCCGACATCCTCAAAGAGGAGTTCGTGTTCTTGGTCGGGCCCTCCGGTTCGGGCAAGTCAACCTTCATGAGGCTGCTTCTGAAGGAGGAGGTCCCCAACGAGGGCCGCATCTACGTTGCCGGCAAAGACATCAACCAACTGCCTAATTGGCGCGTGCCGTATCTCAGGCGCAACATCGGGTGTGTCTTTCAAGACTTCAAACTTCTGACGAACAAAACCGTCGCCGAGAACGTTGCTTTCGCCCTCGAAGTCATAGGCCGCCCGCGCCACGTGATCGAAGAGAGGGTTCCCGAGATGGTTGATCTGGTTGGCCTTTCAGACAAACTCAACAACCGGCCCGATGAACTCTCTGGCGGCGAGCAGCAACGGGTTTCGATCGCAAGAGCAATGGTCAACAGGCCACCGATCTTGCTGGCCGACGAGCCGACGGGTAACCTCGACCCAACAACGTCGGCAGACATCATGAAACTTCTTGAGCGCATCAACGAGAGCGGAACCACCGTTGTGATGGCAACCCACGATCACACCATCGTAGATTCACTCCGCAAGCGAGTCATAGAACTCGAGAACGGCAAGATCGTTCGTGACCAAGACCGCGGCGTGTACGGCATGGGGACGAGTAACTGATGGCACTAAGAGCTGGTTATTTCGTTGGAGAGACTTTTTCGAATCTGCGCAGGAATCTGCTTATGACGCTTGCCGCAGTTACCACCGTTACGGTGAGTTTGTTCCTACTCGGTGGAGTGATGCTGCTCGGCGACATGGTTCGAAGAGCGGTTGGCAGTTGGGAAGGCAAAGTAGAGCTCAATGTTTTCCTTCGAGATCAGATAACGCCGGAGCAGACCAAAGACCTAGGTGCGGCGATCACCGGTATGCCCGAGGTTCAGCGTGTCTTTTATGAATCCAAGGCGCAAGCGTTCACTGAATACAAAAGGATGTTCGCCGAACAACCGGCACTCATCGATAATGTCGATGCCGACGCGCTCCCAGCCTCTTACCGGATCAAACTCAAGAACGCCAACACTGCCGAGGCTGTCGCCAGCCGCTTGCAAGGCCGCCCCGGCGTCGATCAAGTCACTTTCGGGGGAGATACCGTTAAGAAACTGCTGAAGCTGACCGGACTCGTGAGAACGTTCATAGTCGGGCTCATCGGCCTGCTGCTCGTTGCAGCCACCATGTTGATCGCCAACACCATCAGGCTTGCTATCTATGCGCGAAGAAGAGAGATAGGGATCATGAAACTCGTTGGAGCAACCAACTGGTTCATCAGGGTGCCTTTCATACTCGAGGGAGTGGCCGAGGCAGTGGTTGGAGCAGCCGTTGCGTCTGCCATCATCTTTGCGGTCAAGGCCCTCTTTTTGGATCCAGCCCAAAAACACATAGTGTGGATCCCGCTAACGGTTGGAATCGCAGTGATCCTCAAGATCTTTGCAACGCTCTCGGCAGTTGGCGTGGTGATAGGCGGTATCGGATCCACGCTGGCGCTTCGAAGGTTCCTCGAAGTCTGACGCTCAAGGGTGGTGCCAACCCGGCCGATTATCCGGTATTGGGCATTTTGTGAATTACTTTGCCAGGAGTAAACTACTGTTACAGGAACGATTTTGAGTAATCCATTGAGGCGTTGGACGATCCTCCTCGTGGTCTCAGCGCTGCTGGGCCAGGGTTTGATTCAAGCCGCCCAGGGGGCCACGTCCCCAACTCAGCGCCAGACACAGATCGACCAACAGAAGCGAGACCTCCAGCAAAAGATCAAGGTCGCCGACGAGCAGGCAACGGCCCTTACCCGTCAGATCGAGGCTTCGGACGCCCGCAAGGCCGACCTGGACCAGCAAAGTGGGCAGTTAACGGCACGGCTCAGAGATGCGGAGCAACGGCTGGTCACAACCGAGAGCGATCTAGGGCTGGCACTCACCGATCTTTACTCGGTCGAATCGAGCCTCACGACGACGCTCGACAAGGCCGACGTTCTTCGCCAACAGACATCCGGCCGCTCCCGCCAGATATACGAAGCCGGTGGGATAGGTATGTACGCGGCCCTGCTCGTGGGAGCCGGGACATTTCGAGATTTCGTTTCGCGCCTTGGTTTCGTAGCGAAGGTCTTAACCGCTGACCAAGACAGGATCGACGGGATCGAGCACCTGACCACCCAACTCAAAGACAACCGCGACCAGGTGATCCAGCGCAAGACCGACATAACCCAGAAGAAGACCGCGATCGAAACCGAACGTGCCAGCATCTCCGATCTCCAACAGCAGGTGATCGACAACCGCCGAGCGGTGGTTGCCGAGATCGCGACAAGACAGCGACTCTTAAGCAAGGTCCAGGCAGACAAGGCGTCTTACCTCAAGCAGGTAGCCCAACTCGCAGCGGAGTCGCGATCGATCGCAGCGCTTCTAAGATCTCGTCAACGAGGTCAGGTTTTCCAGGCTGGCATCGGCAAGAACCTTGCCTGGCCAACAACGGGTTCGGTCACGTCGCCGTTCGGATGGCGCATCCATCCAATCTTTGGTGATCGCAGGCTTCACACAGGGGTAGACATCGGTGCCCCCTACGGTCAAGCGGTGGTTGCGGCGGCGGCGGGGACCGTGATCTCGGTTTCGAACCAAGGCGGTTATGGCCTTTCGGTTGTCATCGACCACGGCGGCGCTTTAGCGACGCTTTACGCTCATCTGTCGGCCACTTCTGTTTCGGTCGGTCAGCAAGTTGCTCGCGGCGCCCGGGTAGCTTCGGTTGGGTGCTCGGGTTACTGCACCGGCCCCCACCTGCATTATGAAACGCGAGTCAATGGCGAACCCGTCGACCCGATGGGCTTCTACTAACCCGTCAACTAATGTTGGTTTCGGGCCGATAATCATGCGATGGACAGACGCGCTGCGGTAGAGGCTCTCCAAAGGCTTGTCGCGAACGTCGAAACCGTTATCACCGCTAAGCGAGAGGTCATCGAGGCCTCGGTTCTAGCTCTTGCCGCAGAAGGGCACCTGCTCATCGAGGATGCACCAGGTGTTGGCAAGACCATGCTTGCGAAATCCATAGCGAGGTCGATCGACGCAAGTTTCAAGCGTGTGCAGGCGACCCCCGACCTTCTTCCATCGGACATCACTGGCGTTGCGATATTCGATCAAGTATCCAAGGAGTTCCAGTTCATCCCCGGGCCGATCTTCTCTAACGTCGTTGTTTTAGATGAGATAAACCGAACAACGCCGCGCACACAGGCGGCGCTGTTGGAAGCGATGGAGGAAAAGCATGTCACGGCCGAAGGTATGACCCGTCCGGTGCCATCGCCATTCTTCGTCATCGCCACTCAGAACCCGCTTGAATATCACGGCACTTATCCATTACCTGAAGGCCAACTCGATCGCTTCTTGATCGCAACTTCGATGGGCTATCCAGATTCGATCAGCGAGAGAGGCATCGTCGAGGCACAGTTGCTCGAACACCCCATCGACCGGCTGAACCCGGTCATCTCGCTCAACGACATCGAAGAGATACAGCAACGTGTTCGCGAGACAACCATCGATTCGATCCTTATCGACTATGTGATTCAGATCGTCGCCGCAACGAGGTCGCATCCCGGCGTGACGCTGGGTGCTGGCCCCCGGGGCTCACTTGGTCTTACTCGGGTGGCACAGGCGCGGGCGCTGCTCTTGGGTCGCGACTATGTATTGCCCGACGACATCAAAGCGGTCGCACCGATGGTGCTCGGCCATCGCATCGTCATGGATCCCCAACTTCGCTCTGGGCCGATGGCTGGGCGCTCACTGATCTCGGCGATCCTAGACAGGACGGCGGTGCCAACTGTCCCAGCGTTACGATGAATCGATCCGGCTCATCGGGGCCCCGCGCGGAGGCCCCGCGCGACTGCCCCGGCGGGCAAGCGGATCCGGGCTAGATGTACCGGCCGACGAAGAAGGCATTTAGCCTAACGCTCGGTGCACTGTTGCTCTTCGGAGTTGGGGCCAACGCCGAAGCAGGTTGGCTGTACGTCATGGCAGCAGCTATGGTCGGGGTAGTTATCGCGGGGCTCATCATCCCGGCGACGTCGCTGCGCAAGCTCACCGTATCGCGGCGTGTGCCCGCCAGAGCGACTGCGGGTGATGACTTGACCGTCATCCTAACGATCGAAAATCACTCTAAGACCGCTCGACGCTTGATCGCTGGGAATGATGGATTCCTCGGTGCGAACGATTTCGTCGCCCCGATGGTGGCGCCACTTTCAAGTTTGGAGTTGCGAACCAACGTGTCGTCCATCAAACGAGGCATCTTCAGTGGGGCCCCCTTAACGCTGAGGAGTGGGGTTCCCTTTGGGATCGCGATCGCAAGCAGAAAGTTCGGGCTCACCAGTGAGCTCACCGTTCATCCCCGATGGTTCCCGATCCAAAGCTTTCCGTTATTGGAGGCGGCAAGTACTCCCGATGAGTCATGGCATGAACGCCCAAGACGCGGCGGGGGCATGGACTTCTATGGTCTTCGGGAATACCGGCCGGGAGACAGCGTGCGACATATCCACTGGCGAAACAGCGCCAAAGGCGGAAAGTTGCTGGTGCGTGAATACGAAGAACAACCCTCGAGCAGGCTCACGATCATCATCGACAACTCTGTGTCGATCGGCGGGGACCCCGCAAACACTTTGGAGGATTCGATCAGCATCGCCGCAAGCCTCGTCATGTATGCCATGCAGTCCGGTCATCCTGTCCAGTTGTTCGCGATCGGTGCGGGCGGCGACTCTGCGCATCTCTTCGAGCCAACCAGATCGCAGGCCCTCGACTGGTTGTCGTCTTTGCAGATCGAAAGCCGGGGCGATCTGGCACGTTTGGCCACAGAAGCTTCCACGCAGCTCTTTAGACGTTCGACGAACGTGTTGATCTTTCCGTCGACAGGGCCCGCATCTGCATCAGCAACGACGGCTGTTCGTTTGGTCCAGCGGCGAGCGGCTCGAGTCATCGGCATCGTCCTCGATGCAAGTTCGTACGATCCCAAGAACAAAGTCGGCCTTTCACGCGACCAACTCTCTTCTTCGATCGAGTCTCTTAAGGCGGCTCATTGCATCGTTTATCCGATCGACAAAGACAAGGGGATAGCCCAGTGCTTGCGGATGCCGTTGGCGGTTTAAGCAAAAGGTTGATGCGCCGCAAGTCGGTGGTCGAAAGCTCGCTGGCCCTGCGCGTCGTGGTTGGGGGGGCCGTGATGGTTGGGATCCTCGCGGTGGTCGGACAGGACATCGTGAAGGGGCGCACGGCTGTGGCGGTTATCGCCCTCACTCCTGTTGGCTACATCGTCTCTTGGTACAGGCGCGCGTCCAAGAACGTGGTGCTGAAACTCATACTCGCTGCGGCCGCGATATTGGCGCTGATGGATTTCCTGCGATCCGTTGGGGGTGCAACATCGGTAGAGGCCGCGCGTGCTCCTCTCGCCGAGATCTTCCTGTGGGTGCAGATGCTGCACTCATTCGATCTTCCACGAAGACGTGACCTTATGTTCTCACTCGCAACCTCTGTGACACTCGTGGCACTTGGCGGCTCGCTCGCTCTCGACTCAGGTTTCATCATCTACTTCCTGCCCTGGGGCTTGTTATCTGTGATCGCGATCTCGTTGGCGCATACGTCTCAAGTGATCGAGGGGGCCCCCGACACCGCTGATCCGATAGTAAGTGGGCCGACCAGCACTTCACTCAGGTCGCGCTTGCCCGGCATGCGGATGGCAGCAGGCACCCTTGTCATCCTGCTTGCGGCGGGTTCGGTTGCATTCCTGTTCGCTCCCAGGATCGGTGGATCGAGGTTAACCGGCCTCACCTTCAAGATCCCTCGGCTGTTCCCGGTCGCCCTCGGAAACGGAGTGGTCAATCCAGGGCTGCCCAATTCAGCTGGCCCGGGGGACGACCCCTTTTCGCCGCCGGCTTCTTCATATTTCGGATTCGCCAACTTCGTTGACCTGCGGGTTAGAGGCAAGCCGTCAGATCAAGTTGTAATGAGGGTCCGCTCGCCTCAGCCTGCATTCTGGAGGGGAGCGGTCTTCGATACCTATTCGCGAAGCGCTTGGACGAACTCCGACAAGACAACTCGGATCATCACCGGGATCCCCGGTCATATCCCGGTTGAAAAGGGGATCGTGTCGACGGTCAAACACGAACAGCTGATCCAGACCTTCTACATCCAAGCGCCGCAACCGAACATAGTGTTCGCGGCCTACCGTCCAGATGAAGTGTGGTTCCCGGTGGGACGGTTGGACGTCACCGATTCATTGGCCATCCGAGCCCCAACCCTGATGAATGAGGGTACTGCGTACAGCGTCGTGTCGAACATCCCTGAACCGTCGAATGAAGAGCTTTCGTCTGGCGATGATTCGCAGATCCCTGAAGCGATCATGCAGCGCTACACCCAGCTGCCCACGGACATGCCGCGTCGCGTTAAGGACCTTGCTCGAACGATCACAGTTTCTAGGCAGGGCACGCTTCAAAAGGTGTTGGCTATCCAAAGTTGGCTGCGGCGCAATACGAAGTATCTGATCGATATCCCTTCGCAACCGCCGGGAACCGATGCTGTTGACCACTTCTTGTTCGAAGACCGACGGGGCTTCTGCGAACAGATCGCATCGTCGATGGCAGTGATGCTGAGGTCGCTCGGCGTGCCAGCCAGATTTGCAACCGGATACGACACGGGAAAACGCGATCTGCTTTCCGGTTTCTACGAAGTGCGAGGCTCCGATGCTCACTCTTGGGTTGAGGTGTATTTTCCGCGAGCTGGCTGGATCGAGTTCGATCCGACCCACGAGGTTCCACTTGCCGGTTCGACTGCGGAGTCGGTCCCAGGCATCGAGCTTTTCAAGAAAGCGTTCGCGCCTTTTGGCAAGATACTTGGACAAGGATTCTTGCGGCCGGTCTCCTCTGCGATCGGTTCGGCCCTGAAGCTGTTGGCGCGTTCCGGAGCCGCAGCAGCGTTGCTATTGGTTTCTGCTGCGTTCGTGTTCTTCATCACCAAGACCATGCTGCCCAGGGCTAAGTTGCGATGGGGTCGTCGCCGAACGAGGACCGGAAGACCCGCTCAGTCGGACGAGGTCGCACTGAGAGCTTTCTCTCTCATCGAATGGGCAGGGGCAACTGCAGGGATCCCGCGCCCACCTTCGCTCACCGCCTCCGAATACGGGGCGCGCTTGGAGAGGTACCTGACGAACGCGGCGGGAACCGACATCAAGCTAGTGGTTGAAGCATTCGAACTTCAGGTTTACGCAGGCGTGCTTCCCGGCGCCGAAGGCGCAGATCTCATCGATTCGGCTGCTCGCAGGGTTAGCGAATCCATCGTTCAAAGCAACACCAGCAAGTAGCAGCTCCGTTCGGTTAAGGCCCCCGGCGTCAGGATCTGCGAAACCCCCGGCTGTTGACAGGCGTTAGTCTCAACAGATGTTCCAAAGCAACTCGACGCGGATATTCGCTGCTATCGCCCTACTGGGCCTTTTAGTCGCGTCATTCCTTTTCGGATTTGGTGTTGGAAGGGATGCCCCCGCCTCGCATCTGGATGCGCACTTTGGCTTGCTCGATGAAGTTCGGGACGATATATCCCGCTCCGCGCTCAAGGATCCCGACGAGCGTCGGTTGATCTCCGCTGCAGTCAAAGGGATGCTCACTGCTCTTGACGATCCATACGCCGCTTACCTCGATCCGAAGGCATATGACACGTTCCAGAAAGATGTTGCAACCGGTCAATACTCGGGGGTTGGAGTTTGGTTGAAAGAAGACCCGAACAAGAAGATCAAAGTGGTTTCTGTCCTCGAGGACACCCCAGCAGCACGGGCAGGCATACAGAGCGAAGATGTTCTAAAGACCGTGGGAGGTCGTTCGGTCGATGGGTTAACGATCGAAGAAGTCGTACAGCGAATCCAAGGCAAACCCGGAACCACAGTCACGGTCACTGTGATCCGTGCCGGCGCGGCTCCTCAGGATTTCACCCTCACCAGAGAGCAGATCGATGTGCCGACCGTGCAATCGAAGATGGTAAACGGCAAGCAAGGTCTGATCCGGCTTATCTCGTTCTCAGCAAAAGCAGGTGAGAAAGTTCGCACGGCCGTGAAGAGCTTGATGCAAAAGGGCGCCAAGGGTTTCATCCTCGATCTTCGCGGAAACCCAGGTGGATTGGTCTCGGAATCGGTTGCGGTTTCGAGCGTGTTCTTGGACGGCGGCAAAGTGGTGTCGTACCAGCAGCGCGGCCATCCACAGGTTACCTACAACACCGACCATGGCGCCGAGACCAAGTTTCCGTTAGTGGTATTGGTCGATGAAGGTTCGGCGAGTGCTTCCGAGATCGTGGCGGGCGCCGTACAAGATAGGGGCCGCGGGATCATCGTGGGGACCCAGACCTACGGAAAGGGCTCGATCCAAGATGTGTTTTCCTTGTCCGATGGATCGGCCGTCAAGTTCACTATCGCTTCGTACTTCACGCCATCGGGCCGCTCTATCGGAGGAGTTGGGATAAGGCCCGATGTCACCGAGTCAGACAAGAACAACCAGCTGGCGAGTGCCGAGCGCGTTCTGACTGGGATCCTGGCGCAGTCTTCAGACGCGGCCGCTTGAGGCCCTGAGCCGTGGCGAAGAAGAAGAAAGGCGCATCCGAAGCTGGGGTTGCGGCCTCAAACCCAAAGGCTCGCCATAACTACACGATCTTGGATTCGATGGAAGCCGGGATAGTTCTGACAGGAAGCGAAGTCAAGTCCTTGAGACAAGGAAGAGCCTCGCTGCGTGAAGCATTCGGCGTTATCCAAGACGGTGAGGTCTATCTGATCGGGATGCATATCCCCCCGTACGCTCAGGCGGGATACGCGCAGCACGAACCAACGCGCAAACGCAAACTGCTGCTTCGCAAAGAAGAGATCGAGCGACTGATGGGCAAAACTGCGGAGCGCGGACTCACGTTGGTGCCGATGAAGTGTTACTTCAAACATGGTCTGGCCAAGATCGAACTCGGTTTGGCGAAGGGAAAACGTTTGTACGACAAGCGCGAGGACCTGAAAGCCAAAGACGCCAAGATGCAGGTCGACCGAGCGATGGGCCGACGCCGATGAGGTGTTGTCGCTAAGGGCAGTTACACTGTTTGTATTGACAACTGAATAGATCACTCAGTTTTCACTGAGGGGGCGATTGGTTTCGAGGCCGGTTGTTTCGTCTGGTGGAAGCGGGCCGGGGACCAGGGCCTCGTTATCAACTTGGAAAAATAAACTGAAACGTCGCAGCCTAATGCGAGTTCCCGCCTAGAAAAGGCGGGCGTTCTGTCCGGAAGTGCCTGCGGTTCGGAACAGGGCGTCATGCAGCAGGCTTACCTAGGGCTCCTCCGGTTGTCAGGGGTGTCTAGGGAAATCTAAGCCGACCTGGGAATGGCGAGCAAGCTTGCGGCGATCGCCTTCCGAGACTAAAAGACAAGCTACGCCCGTAGATGCCCCAGAAGAAAGCCAGGTCGACCCGGGTTCGATTCCCGGCGCCTCCACTCGGTCCAAAGACGGTCTCTCTTTTTGTAGCTAGTTATGCGGGGTTTATCGTATCTTGATAAGGTCTTCATACTTAGCTACACTTCGGCCTGGATCCCATTCGAAATCCGTACTCGCCCGGGGCCGGATCAAGGCCCCCAGTATTAACTGGCCGAGACGATCAACTCGAAACCTTTCGGATCCTCCTCCAGCGCCTCCGTCTCGGGCGCCCCGAGAAGAGCATGATAATTACGGGCCTGAGGGGGGTCGGAAAGACTGTCCTGCTGAACACATTTGAAAACATCGCAGAAGAGGCGGAATTTCGCACAGCCAAGACCGAAATTACGCACGAGACTGATTTCAAGCCGATGATTGCCCGAATGGTGCGGCGGGCTCTGCTCTCCTTAAGCCCAATGGAGAGATTCAAAGAACGAGCCCTCCGAGCGGCCGGAATACTTAAAGCCTTCACGCTAAGACTTCCAGACGGTGTTGAAATCGGTTTGGACGTGGAAGCCGTAAGAGGTCAGGCGGATATTCGGGTAGTTTGGGTGAGGATCTCTCAGATCTTTTGGTGGCGCTCGGTCACGCCGCCGCGGAACAAGAAACCGGGATCGCCTTTCTCATCGATGAAATTCAGTTCCTAGGCCGAAACGAGCTTGAGGCGTTGATAGCCGCCTTACATCAGGTGGCCCAGCGATCCCTTCCTCTGACACTAGTTGGAGCTGGCTTGCCACAGCTACCGGCTCTCGCCGGAGCCCCGAAGTCCTACGCTGAGCGCCTATTCGATTTCCCGATGATCGGTCAGCTGGATCAGGAGGCCGCTCGTCAGGCTCTAGAATTGCCAGCCGATGATGAGGGCGCGAGTTTCGAACCCGAAGGGACTGGCCACATCTTGGAATACACCGAGGGGTATCCATACTTTCTTCAGGAATACGGAAAGCATGTTTGGAACTTGGCGGAAGGCACTTCGATAACGCTCCAAGACGCCATTGAGGCGCAGCCTCTCGTCGAAACACAACTGGACGAAAACTTCTTTCGCGTTCGCGTCGCGAGGGTCACGCACGCCGAACTCAGATATCTCGCCGCAATGGCTGACCTCGGAACGGGGCCCTATAGGTGGAGAAATCGCTGCTGGGCTAGGCCGCGCGGGGCCCGAGAATGTGGCCCCGACTAGAGCACGACTAATTGAGAAGGGTCTGATTTACAGTCCGTCGCACGGCCTTAACGAGTTCACCGTTCCTCAATTCGACAAGTTCATGAGGCGAACAAATCCATTAGATTCGCTCGACGAATAGAGCGAGAGGGACAGTCCTTCCACCGGTTTCCGATCGAGCTGAAGCGTCCGAAGACATACCAGGGACTTGTGCCCACCCACATCGCGGGTTTTAGGGATCGCTTGCTAGCGCAAGTCGCCGCCGGTCGCGCACCAGGATGCCGCCGCGAACCAGCGCGTCAATTAGGTTCGACGGCCGATGAGTGAAGGGGCGCAAGATGTCGGCAACTTCGTCACGGGTGTACCTCGTGCCATTCGTGAATGCCTCACCTATCGCAACCAGCATCTGAGTTGCACGCTCCTGGTCTGTCGGAGTCTTGCCGAGACGCCCCAAGGTCAGCAGTTCGTTCTCAGTGAAAGAGCTCTCGCCAAGATCGCCGGTTGGCAGATCCTTCAGCAACTTGAGGTCGGCCAAGATGACATCGACTTTCTCGCCCGCTGCGATGGCATTTGTTACACGAC
Source organism: Actinomycetota bacterium (assembly GCA_046262935.1). Taxonomy (GTDB): domain Bacteria; phylum Actinomycetota; class CADDZG01; order JAHWKV01; family JAHWKV01; genus JBHELT01. The sequence continues at coordinate 57,543 of JBHELT010000060.1, forward strand.
TCGTCGCCTGCCGGGTTGCATGGGGCCCCCCATCCGCGCGGCGGGCCAGAAGTGAATTCACTAATAACGCCCTTGCCTTCATGGGGATCTGGCGCAACACAGCCACGCGATCGTGGGTTGCGCGAAGTTGCATCCGAGATTCGTGATCGAACACCGAAGCCGCGCCCGTCTGAAAACGGATGCTCAACATGAACCGGCGGACCTCGGCGTGTGCATCGTTATCGGGGAGCAGCACCTTGGCCAGTCGCAAAGCATCTTCTTTATCGCACGACCGCCAGGCCTCGGCGACAAGAAGACAAGGGATCGGGCGCCCGCCAAGACCGACAAGGGCCTTCTCGGAATCAACATCATGATCGTGCACGATCACCGAACCACCATCGCTACTTAGCCGATGCTCAGAACCATCGCAATCGATGATGAAGTCCACGGTCGTCAAAGAGTTGAGGCCGTGAGCCATTCTTTCTCTTGTTCGCCCAGCGGAGTTGACGGTCCCCGTTCGCCGTAGAACTCGAGCGTCATCCGATGCCAGTTGCCGGTTGCGTCGAGCTGGGCCAGCACAGCGAACAGGCCGAGTTCGAGCCGGAATTGCAAGATGGCCCAGCGCGGAAGGTTCAGTCGTCTCAGGAAATCCCACCACTCGTTGCGAACGTCGAGCATCGCCGCTGTGCGCTCAGCGATGAACGCTCGTGTAAATGTGTATTCCTCGTCCTCAACTAGAGGAGCGAGCGAGAACCTGACCCAGTTGTAGAACCTGATCGGGCTGGTCTTTTCCGGATTGCTTACGTATCGCAATGCCTTTCCATGCTCGAAGAAGCTCTCAACGTCGCGTTCGCATAATGCCAAGAAGGCTTTGCGCAAGCCCTCCCTAACGTCGTCGGTCAATTCGCAGACGAGACCGAAGTCGTAGCAGGCGACGCGACCATCGTCCATAAGCAGGTAGTTGCCGGGATGCGGGTCGGCACTCGTGAAGCCGTAGCGGTGTAGAGAGCCGTAATAGAAGCGGAATAGTTTCTCACCGAAGGCGTCGCGCTTGGCGCGATCCATCTTCTTGACTTCGTCGAACGTCGCACCCGTAGCCCGCTCCATCGTCAATATCTTCGAGGTGGATCGGTCCGGTATAGAGCGCGGCACCCAGACGAACGGATGGTCTTGGTAGTGATCGGCGAGAAGGTTGAGGTTCTTGGCTTCGGACACGTAGTTGCATTCTTCGAGCACTCTGGCCCTTATCTCTTCTAAGGCATCATCTGCATCGAGACCGGGTGCGAGCAAAGGCATCAGGGGCTTAACGGCGGCAGTCATCGCCAGGTCGGACTTGATCGCCGATGCGATACCTGGGTACTGGACCTTGACCGCGACCTCGCGCCCGTCATGCAGAACGGCGTGATGGACCTGCCCAAGGCTGGCAGCCGCGGCTGGTACCACCTCGAAGCTCGCGAACAGATCTTCGGGCTCGGCATCGAACTCGCGTACGAAAACCTGTTTCACCAGTTTGGGCTCCATCGCAGGCGCTGCGTCGCGAAGTGAAGCTAGCGTTTGTTGATACATGTCGCGGGTTTCGGGCGGAAGTACGCCTGCATCGATGAATGAGGCCAGTTGTCCGACCTTCATCGAGGCCCCCTTGAGCCGTCCGAGGGTTTCGACCAGATCCTGTGCGGACTTGGAGTGCAGCTCCGAAAACAGTCGCGCCGCTGTTTCTTTGTTCCCGAGCAAACTTCGTGGTGCGGTTATGGCGAAACGCATAGAGCCTTTAAGAGATGTGGCCGCGAGCCTGCCCGCTCGACCGACGAAACTCTGAGGAACCGCGCTTTGCGAACGTTTCGTCTTGTCGGACCGATCGCTCTTTTGAGGCTTGTCGGTCTTCGACGACGTTGTTTCGTTGGGCTTGGGATCGGAGTCTTGGGGCATGAGAAGCCTTAGGGTACCAAGTGTGGACATAGAAGCGATAAAGCTGACCCGCTTCTCGCACGGCGCCGGCTGAGCTTGCAAGCTCGGCCCGTCCGAATTGGCGCAGGTCTTGCGTCATCTGCAGCAACAGGGGAGTGGTGATCCGAACCTCCTCCTCGGTCTCGACGCGCCCGACGATGCCGCGATCTATCGCATATCCGGCGATGTCGCTTTGGTTCAGACCGTTGATTTCTTCACTCCTGTGGTCGACGATGCTTACACGTGGGGAGCTATAGCGGCGACCAACGCTTTGAGCGATGTCTACGCGATGGGCGCCGAACCAGCCACAGCACTGAACCTTGTCGCGTGGCCGATGGACCTTGACCTTGCGGTGCTCGCCCAAGTGCTGAGGGGCGGGGCAGACAAATGCGAGGAGGCTGGGGTTTCGATCATCGGCGGACACACGGTCGACGACAAAGAGCCCAAGTACGGATTGGCTGTTACGGGTTTCGTGAAGCCCGATGATGCGATAAGGCTCTCGACCGCCAAGCCTGGGATGGATTTGGTGCTCACCAAGCCGATAGGCACCGGGATCATCTCGACCGCGATCAAACGCTCAGCGATCGACGATGATGCGACCGCGTCGGCGGTTGCTTCGATGCAAGCTCTCAATCGTCCTGCCGCTCTTGCTATGCGTGAGATCGGATACGGCCCCCACGCGGTGGGGGCCGCCACCGACGTAACGGGCTACGGATTGATGGGGCACCTTCAAAACATGGTGTCGGCCAGCGGAGTGGGGGCCGAGATCTACTTCGATCGGGTCCCCATGTTCGAAGGGGTCCGCGATCTTGCCGCGAAAGGGATGGTCCCCGGCGGAACACGTCGCAACTTCGACTTCTTCTCTGACTCGGTTGAAGTCATCGATGAGTTAGACCGAGATCTCGAGTTGTGCTTGTACGACGCGCAAACGTCCGGAGGTATGTTGATCGCTGTAGATAGCGCGCTGACTTCATCTTTGATCGAATCGTTGTTGGCGAAACATGCGGTGTGCGCTGTTCACATCGGAGTTATCACGGGATCGGAGCAGATGCCAATCAGATTGCGACGGGCCGTATGAGGCGAGCATCGATCTCGATATCAAAAGACGTGTTCGATGCCATGATCGAACACTGCAAGGAAGGTCTGCCCAATGAGGCTTGCGGTTTTCTTGCGGGCAAAGACGGTCATGCAGATCGCATCTATCCGTTGATCAACCAGGCGGCGTCGCCAGTCTTCTACAAGCCCGACGGCAAGCAGATGATCGCGGCCATGAACGACATCGATGACACAGGCAGCGATCTGATCGCGATCTTTCACTCCCATGTTGCGAGTGCACCTTTGCCTTCGCCAACCGATGTTCGTGAGGCGCACTATCCCGATGCCGTTTACCTGATCGTTTCATTGAAAGACCTGGGATCGATCGAAGCCAAAGGGTTCTTCATCGAAAAGAAGGACTGGCGCGATGCCGAGGGCGAAGTATTAGAAGTTGCCCTGGTGATATCTTGAGTTCATGCCCATAGAAGTGAAGATACCGGCGGTTCTTCGCCCTCATGTCGACGGAGAGCGCACCATCGAGGCCGCACCTGGAACGTTGCGCGACATCCTTGGGGGCCTTGCGGGCAAGTATCCAGCCCTCGCTTCGCAGTTCTTTGAAGAAACTGGGGACCTTCACCGGTTCGTTAACGTCTACCTGAATGACGAAGATGTGCGGTATATAGATGGTTTAGAGACGAAGGTGGCCGACGGTGATGTCCTGTCGATACTTCCGGCCGTCGCAGGCGGCGCGTTAGGCGAGACAGAGCCGAGTTAGGGTTGCGTTTCGACGATGTAGTTGGCCTTGTTGGCGAGACTCCACTGGTTGGCATTCAAAGCTTAAGTCCCAAGCTAACTGTTCGGTTGTGGGCCAAACTCGAGGGTCAGAACCCAACCGGTTCGGTCAAGGACCGTATAGCCAAAGCGATGATCGAGGACGCCGAGGATGCAGGCCTTTTGACCGAGGACAAAGTTCTGCTCGAGCCGACCTCGGGTAACACAGGCATCTCCTTAGCCTTCTTCGCTAAGCGGAAGGGCTATCGCATCGTCTGCGTGATGCCCGAGACCGCGTCGACCGAGAGGGCTCAACTGATCGAATTGTTTGGCGGCGAGATCGTGTTTTCGCCCGGGGACCGTGGTTCCAACGGTGCCATCGACCTTGCCAGACAGATGGCCGCTAGCGACTCGAAGTACCTGATGCTTTATCAATACGGCAACGCTGCGAACCCTGCGGCCCACGAGGCAGCGACTGGTCCCGAGATACTGAAAGACCTACCGAACATCAGTCATTTCGTCGCCGGCCTTGGAACAGGCGGCACCCTGACCGGTGTGGGTCGCTTCCTCAAGCAGACCAAACCTGGCGTGCGCATAGTTGCTGCCGAGCCGCAACAGGGGGACCTGGTTTACGGCTTGAGGTCGCTCGACGACGGTTTCATCCCTCCGGTCTTCGATGCGTCCGTCTTGGATTCGAAGATCAAGGTTGACGCCGCAAACTCGGTGACCTGGACCAAGGCGTTGGCATCGCAAGAGGGGATATTCGCAGGCATCTCAGCAGGGGCTACTGTTCACGCAGCGCGAAAGATCGCCGAACGGATCGACGAAGGCGACATCGTCTGTCTGTTCGCCGATGGAGGCTGGAAGTACCTTTCCACCGAGATCTGGTCGAAGCAGATCGACGAGGCCGCGAAGTCGGTGGAGTACATGCCGTGGTGAGTCCAAACGATCGTCCGATCGCGATATTCGACTCGGGGGTTGGAGGTCTGACTGTTCTTCGATCGATAGAAGAGTTGCTGCCCCAGGAGAACCTCATCTACTTCGGCGATACAGCACGTTTTCCTTACGGTCCCCGTTCGGTGGAAGAGGTGAAGCGTTTCGCCTTCCAGATCATGGACGCAATGGTTGAGCGTGACGTGAAGATGATGGTCATCGCCTGCAACTCGATGACAGCCGCAGCCTTCGATGACGCCAAAGACAGTTATTCGGTCCCCGTGGTTGGCGTGATCGAACCTGCAGTAAGGGCCGCGGTGCGCGCTACGCACAACCGCAAGATCGGGGTGCTTGGGACCAAGGCGACCATCTCCACCGGCCAATACGACCGAGCGTTGAAGTTGACACGGCGAAACGTCGAGATCCACTCTCAGATCTGCGAGCGATTCGTAGAGCACGTCGAGGCCGGTGATACGTTCTCGGAAGAATTGTTCCGTTTGGCAGAGGAGTACGTGCAACCACTGCTGGCTTCGGGCGTTGACACATTGATCCTGGGTTGCACTCATTACCCGATGCTGCGTGGCGTCCTTCATTCGGTAACCAACGGTGAGGTGGAACTGATCTCGTCGGCCGAAGAGGTGGCTAAGGACGTGTATGCCTTACTGGTCGAACGAGGCCTTCTGCGCCGGGCTCGTGAGGTTGGGACGCGGCGTTTCCTGGTTTCAGGTGACCCGAACCAGTTCAAGGTTGTAGGCTCTCGGTTCTTGGCGGGCCTCGACCTGGTCGAGCCGATGCCGTGGTGAGGTAAGAGCAGTAGGGGGGATGAAACGATGTCGTTCGATGTTGTAGTGCTTGGCGCCTCAGGAACTTTCCCGACGAAAGATGGCGCCGCCACTGGCTTGTTGTTCAGAGGCGATTCGGCTCATGTGTGGGTCGATGCGGGGACGGGAACATTCGCCAACCTGCAACGCTACGTTGATTATTTCGACCTAGACGCGGTTGTTCTTTCCCACCTGCATCTGGACCACATCCTCGATATCTATCCGCTGTATTACGGGCTCAGATATTCGGTGCGAAGTACCTCGACGCCAACCAGGATGGATGTGTACGCGCCTGCGGGGACCGAGGCGTTTTTAGCCCGGATGCTTTACAAAGGCGATGGCGATGAACCTCAAGACTTCTGCGATTACCTGTCGTTTCAGACGATCGGATCGGGTCAAGAACGAACCATCGCAGGGTTTTCTTTCAGGTTCGCCGCAACCAGGCACCCAACCGAGACACTGGCCATGCGCGTGGAGCGCGACGGCCGAAGCCTCACTTACACATCCGACACCGCTCCCGACGATACGTTGATCGCCTTGGCGAAGGGTTCGAATGTTTTGATCGCCGAGGCGAGTTTGCAAGTTCCCAACGAGTCGCTGACAGACGTTCATATGACAGCGGAGCAGGCAGGCAAACTAGCGGCCGACGCCCAGGTTGACAGGTTAGTTCTATCTCACGTTTCTCCGGGGCTGGACCCGAACGTGAGCGCCCTGCAGGCCTCGAAGATGTTCAAGGGCGACATCGTTGTAGCTAAAGATCACCTAACGATAACGGTGTAGGGTTCCACCCATGCAAAGACATGACGGTCGACGCCCCGACGAATCGCGTCCGGTAAAAGTCACTCAGGGTTTCGTCGAGTTCGCTGAGGGCTCTGTTCTCTACGAATGCGGCAAGACGCGCGTGCTCGTGAATGCCTCCATCGAAGACCGGATCCCGGAATTCCTACGCGGGTCCGGACGAGGATGGGTTACAGCCGAGTATTCGATGTTGCCGCGCGCTACCGAAACTCGCACTCCCCGTGAAGTAAACAAGGGGCGACTCGGGGGCCGCACGCAAGAGATTCAGCGCCTCATCGGGCGAAGCCTGCGGGCGATCTGCGACATGTCACTGCTGGGTGAGCGAACCTTGTGGCTGGATTGTGACGTCATCCAAGCCGATGGTGGAACGAGAACGGCGTCCATCTCGGCAGCGTACATCGCGATAGCCGACGCGTGTAAGGCCCTAGTGGAGATGGGAAAGATCAAGGCGAGTCCGCTCAAAGATGAAGTGGCAGCCATCAGTGTGGGCATCGTCGATGGTGTTCCCTGCTTAGACCTTAACTACATCGAAGATTCCAAGGCCGAGGTTGACATGAACATCGTGATGACCGGTTCAGGGCGCTTCGTCGAGGTGCAGGGAACCGCCGAAGGCGAGCCATTTTCCAATGACCAATTGCAGACCCTTCTCGACCTCGGGCGCAAGGGCGTCGACGAGATCGTGGCTCGTCAAAGGAGCCTGACGACCTGATGTTGAAGGTTGTACTCGCAACCTTCAATCCGGGCAAGATCATCGAGATCAAGCAGATCATGTCCGGCCTTGACTTGGGATTCCTTTCTGCCGCCGAGGTGGGTGTTGATCCGGTCGAGGAAACGGGGTCCACCTACCTCGAGAACGCGTCTTTGAAAGCAACCGCAATGGCTAAAGCGACCGGTCTACCTGCCATCGCCGATGACTCGGGCATCGAAGTTGACTTCCTCGACGGACGTCCTGGAGTAAGGTCGGCTCGCTTCGCATCGCCGGAGGCGACGGATGAACAGAACAACGTGAGACTGGCCTCCTTGCTATTCGGAGTGCCGATGTCAAGACGAACTGCGCGGTATCGATGCTTGGCCGTGTACTTCGATCCGTCTTCGGGCAAGACGCTGCATGCAGAAGGTGTGTGCGAAGGGACCATCGCCAACGAGCCAGCGGGAACGCGAGGCTTTGGCTACGACCCATGGTTCATCCCTCAGGGATTTGAAGCCACCATGGCGGAGCTCACGCCCGAACGCAAAGACGAGATCAGCCATAGAGGCAAAGCGTTCCGGGCCTTAGCGGCGCGCCTAGAGGCCGAGTTGGTGGTGCGGGCGAGAGGACTCGAACCTCCACAGGCTAAGCCCACAGGATCCTAAATCCTGCGCGTCTACCAATTCCGCCACGCCCGCAGATGTGACATTTTGAAACGGTGGGCCGCGAAGGACTCGAACCTTCAACCTCAGCATTAAGAGTGCTTTGCGCTACCATTGCGCCAGCGGCCCACGACATCCTAGCGGAACCGGGTTATCCGCGAGGTAGTCGATCCAGCCCAGGACTTTGAATAGCAAGTCTGAACTGCGGCGAACTCTAACGGAGGCAGTCCCAAAGTACAGGATCTTCTTGCGATGCCCGGATCCTTCTTTCTTGAAGTACGTCTTGTTGAATCGGGTTGGTGAGATGCCTGTGGCCTCTGACCAGTGAGCCCTCGCCCAGGTCTCATCTTGCCCGGTGTGCAGTTGAAGCGAGATCGCTAGGTCTTCAGCAGTTGCGCCTAGGTAACATCGCGACCATTCGATGAAGATCATCATGAGTGCAGGATCAGAGTTGGAAAAACGCACTTCTTTCGACTTAGCCCCCTCGCTCCAATAGGCGACCACACCCGCGACCCACCCCGAGCAACAACTCAACGCCGCTGCCTCCGCCTTTGCTTCAAGGCGGATCTCTTCCGTGCGGCGTAGATTGCTCTGTCTGCGGGTTGCACCAGATCGAATCCGTGCGGCAGCGACCGCGGTGAGGACACCTTCCGGGTGAGCGGCGACGATGTCACGGCACCATGTTGAAAGGGTCCCCTTCGAAACCGGTATGACGCTGGCGATCTGGCCGTACGACAACCCGAGGCGTCGCAGGTCCTGGCCGAGCTCTTTGCGTTCCCAGCGCTTGAGGTCAGACCAACGTGTGGCACGGTGCTGCAAAGATGCCGGAATCTCCATCGATCTCAATATAGAGACCGGTAGTGACATCTTTCGATGAGGGTGACCGATGGGATTTGAACCCACGACATCCTGCACCACAAGCAGGAGCTCTGCCAGGCTGAGCTACGGCCACCACGAGACCGGTTGCCCGGCTCCCAAGCATGGTAGCACCCGCCCGAGGGCAGAGGCAGGTCGGGGTAAGCGATAGCCTGGCTTTATGAAAACAACCGCAGATGTCGTAGTGGTGGGCGGCGGGATCATCGGGTGCTCGGTTGCGCGTGAACTGGCGAGGCGCAGCTTCGACGTCGTCTTGGTTGAAAGACATGAGATCGCCGCTGGAGCATCGGGACGCAATCATGGTCTCGTTTTCTATCCGCAAGACCCTCGCACCGAGTCTTTGTACCGGCAGAGTTTCAGCATCTACCGTGAACTTGCGACTGGCGAACTCGACCTGGCGTTCGATGAACGGCCCCGCGGATTCATAGTCATGGTGTCCGATGAATCGGAATGGGCGGCCGCCGAACTCGAGGCCAAGGCGTGCGCGGTTGGGGGTGTGTCCATCCACGAGATGACGGCCGACGATGTTCGTCGTGAAGAACCGAACGTGGCCCCCTTGCTCGGCGGATGGTTCATCGACGACGGTTATCGATTGGATCCAGCAGTCCTAACCCTTGCGATGGCGCTTGATGCTCGCAGTGCCGGCGCCGACGTGAACACGCACATCGATGTCAAGAGTGTGATCACCCATCATGGGAAAGTGTCTGGAGTCGCAACCGATCAGGGGATCGTGAGCGCCCCGATGGTGGTTGATGCAGCAGGCCCTTGGGCCCCCAAGTTGGCGCGCTCGGTTGGAGTCAATCTTGCTATAAGTGGTGCACGCGGATGGCTGTTGTTGACCGAAGCGCTCGATCCCATCGCGAACCATCTTCTCGAATCTTCGGGCTGGCATCTAACCGCTGGAGACCCCGGCCCCCAGCGGACATCGCTCGCAACATATGCCGACGAAAGCTCGCGACCGGTCACTGACATCGGCTTATTGATCCAACAGAACCGCACGGGGCATGTTCTGCTCGGAGGTTCACGTATCCCTTCATTGCGCGACGATCCCGAAGGACACGACGTGACCCTTGAGATAGCGCGAAGGGCAGTCACTGCCATCCCCATGCTGGCAGATGTCGGAGTAAGTGCGGTGTGGTCAGGTGTTCGGCCTATGAGTCGCGACGGTTTGCCCTTGATAGGCAAGGTCGGCGGCATCGAGGGGTTATTCATCGCGGGCGGACATGGCGGCCAGGGAGTGATGTTGGGGGCCGGTTCCGCTCGGCTGCTCGCTGAGATCATCACCGAAGAAACCCATTTCACCGACGCGACTGACTTCGATCCATCGCGCGCATCGTTAGCCTGAGTCAGATCCCTTCTTTCTCCTGCTCTATCAAAGGCCGTCGAAACGCGACAAGCACACCCAGAACCAGGGCATTCATCGCCAGCAACAGAGTCGACAGAACCGACTGTTGTCGGATCGCGTGAACGATGTCTGCAGGGAGCAGCGCGACCAACGCTGCTACCAACAGGTAATAGGCCCACGGTCGGTGTAGGAGCAATCCAACTCCACCGATCAGTTTGATCAGACCCAGCCCGATCAACGCAAGCCCAACGATGTGCTTATTGAGCAAGATGCCGGGCAATTGATGGTGCACGAAGTTGAATAAGAGATCGCCTGGGTCGTGGGCGAACTCGTGTTTCGAAGCGATGTCGACGAAACGAGCGAGCTCGTGGGTCGGAAATATCGTGATCAGCGCTCCGGCGACGAGTTCGGCCGTTCCGGTAATCAGCTTAAAGGCCACGACGAAGTAACGAACGACTCGAAGGCGGCGCTTCGTGTTGTTACTCATCTGCCTCAAGTCCCGTTTCGCTCAAGGCCGAATGATCGGTAGGCAGCCGCATGCGCGAATGATATGTCGGGCGTCCAGGCACCTAGGGGATGCGCCGTGAATCAACCGTAACGACGAAGGTTAAGTAGATAATCCCCACAGGATGAAAAGGGCCCTTGTAATATCCGTCGCAGCCTTGCTGCTCTCAGCGTGGCAGTCTTGTTGGCCCGAGGGCAGAGCTTCGCGAAGCAGATATTGATCAGCAGATACGAGGACCGGGTCGATTCTGGCTCAAACTTCATCAAGCAGTTCATCACCGATCGACAAAGCCAGGAACGAAAGATCGCTGAGGCACGTTTCGCCGGGGCCGACATCGACTCGAACAACTTCGATCTAGCGGTCGAGTCGCTGGGTTTCGAGGCAGCGGTCCTTCTGAACGACAAAGGTGAACTACTGGCCGTTTATCCATCGAAGCCCGCGATCATCGGAACCCAGATCGCGTCGCGCTACAAACACCTTTCCAAGGCCGTTGCAGGAGAAAGCGCGATCTCCGGCGTCGTTCCTTCGGCCGCCAAAGGTGTTCCTGTTGTGGCTCTCGCAATACCGTTCGAGAGTGAAAGAGGGCGGCGAGTCTTCAGCGGTGCATTCTCCGTTGAGATCGGTCCATTGGGAGCGTTCCTTCACGACATGCTCCCGTACGGCGGCTCGCGAGTCTTCCTTGTTGACGATAAGAGCCAGATCGCTGCGTCCGATCGTGCCCCGCGCAGGAAGGTCGAATCTCTCCGGACGGCAGACGGAGCGCTGTTCGCGGCTTCAAGCAGCAAAGTTGATTCTTCCGTGAAGAGAGGTGCATACGCCGAGGGCAACTCGACGCGCAGGTACATATCCCGCTCGGTCCCCGGGACTGATTGGCATCTGATCGCAACGGTCCCCGAAAACGTACTATTCGAGACGGTGCCACGATCGCGATGGGTTCAATGGGGGGTCTACGCAGCGTTGGTGATCGCGGCAGGCCTCAGCATGTTCCTGATGAATCGATTGAGCGGGTCCCGGTCACTATTGCAGCAACAGGTCGCTGAGCAGCAGCGGCTGAACAAAGCTCTCGATGATTTCAGCTCGCGGGTGGCGCACGATCTAAGAAGCCCGATCGCCGGTGTGATCATGGGGATCCAGCTCCTCGACCGCCCAGATCTCAAACCGGACCTGCGCGTTGAGCTCGCAGCTTCCGTCGCCCGTCAAGCAAATGCTGCCAACGACCTCGTCGCGGAGTTGCTGGATCTGGCGCAGGCCAGCGGCACAGCGAGGAGGCAGCAGCTTCGCACCGCTGATGTACTGCGTGAAGTAGAAGCAGACGTACAAGGCGTCGAGATCTCAGTCGGACAGATACCTGAGTTCATCAACGCGGACCCGATCAGTTTCCGGCAGGCCATCTTGAATCTGGTGCGCGACGCCGGCAAGTACGGGTCGACCAATGGCAAGGCCGTAGTTGATATCAACGCCGAGACCGCGCCAGAGGGTGTGGTTTTCAGTTTCGCAGACCGGGGGCCGGGGCTCCCGGCAGATCAGCAGGCCAAGATCTTCGAGCCGTTCCAAAGGGGCGCGGCCACAGACTCTGGGGGCACAGGACTGGGCTTGGCGATCGTCGGGGCAACCGCCGAGTCCCACGGCGGTCGTGCCTGGTACGAGGACCGCGATGGCGGCGGTGCAGTCTTCAAGCTCCTGCTCGCAGACGGATAACTAGCAGACTGTTACCTGCTTCGCTAACCAGCAAGAGGTGACAAGTGTCCACGATGCCCCGCGACATCACATTTGCGCGCCCGGCAGGATTCGAACCTGCGGCCCGCTGCTTAGAAGGCAGCCGCTCTGTCCACTGAGCTACGAGCGCTATTGGCTTGTGCGGCCAGCGTTAAGTGTAGAGGGTGTTGGGCAGTCGTCAGGGTTTACGCCAAGTTATCGGTGTAACCCCATCGACGGCGGGTATCACCAAGGAAGATGACATCCGACGCTGAAAGATGGCTAGGCAGGCTGGGACGTTTCGGCCTAGCCGCGCGCGGCGTTGTCTACATCTTGATCGGCTGGCTCGCACTCAAGATCGCTAACGGCCATCCGGGTCAACAGGCCGACAGACAAGGTGCCTTGCATGCGCTTGTTTCAAAGCCATTCGGAAAGATCGTTTTGATCGCGGTAGCCGCCGGATTCATCGGTTATGCCGCGTGGCGTCTGGCTGATGCGTTCCTGGGTGCAACTCAAGACAAGAAGACGAAGTGGCCTGTCCGCTTCACCAAAGCTGTCCGAGGACTGCTTTATGTCTGGTTCGCATTCGGCGCATCCAAGATCGCCATGAGCAATCAGGGGGGCAACAGCTCGAACCAGCAGGCGCACCGATCGTCGGCGCAACTGCTGCACCTGCCCGCCGGTAAATGGATAGTGATGCTCTTGGGCATCAGTTTCATCGCGGCGGGCTTATACAACGGTGTCCGAGCGGTCACGGGGAAATTCTTCAAGGACATGAAAGAGCAACAGATGGGCGAACTGATCAAACGAATCCTCCGGGTGGTTGGTACGGGCGGCTTTCTCGCCCGGATGGTGGCGTTTGGGTTGATCGGTCTCTTCTACATTCGGTCGGGGCTTGCCCGCGACCCGAATCAAGCGATCGGGATCGACGGAGCCTTGAAGAAAGTGCTGTCCCAATCGCATGGGGGCCTTCTGCTTAGCGTCGTCGCCATCGGTCTTGCAGCGTTCGGGATATTTTCGCTGGCGCAATCGAAATATCGGTCGACCGACGTCGAAGCAGCCTGATCCAACATAAGTGAAGCTCAGTGAAGATCGCTAGGGCCAGTCAAGGTCCCAGCCTAGGAAGGGAGAAGAGGATGCAGAACTGCAAACATGGCGGGTGCAAATGCCAGGTCGAGGTCGAAGGCGACGACGAATACTGCAGTGACTACTGTAAAGAACATGGTGAACACACACACGAGCATGCGTGCGAGTGCGGTCACTCAGACTGTTCGTAACCCATTGCGGGGATTGGCAAACCGGACCAGGAGTGGAAGGATTCCGCTGTCCGCCCCTAGCTGAAAGGTGATCGCCATGACCCACCCCAACGAAGAGTTGATCCGTAAAGGTTACGCGGCATTCTCGAACGGCGACATGGATACCGTCCGTGCAACGTTTGCCGATGACATCAAGTGGCATATAAGCGGTCGCAGCTTCCTTGCAGGCGACTACGACGGACTCGACGAGGTTTTCGGTTTCTTCGCCAAGTTCATCTCTGCATATGACAGGCCCCCCGTGTTTGAGTTGCACGATGTCCTTGCTAACGACGAGCATGCGGTCGCGCTGGTCAGCGCCGATCTTTCGCGTAATGGAAAGAATCGCACTACGACCGCTGCGCACGTGTTTCACATCAAGGATGGAAAGTCCACAGAGTTCTGGGGTCATCCTTTCGACGCGTATGCCGACGACGAGATACTCGCCGATTAGGATCGACAGGACCCTGGCACTTCGGACCGCTCGGACGTCGATCCTTGGCGTTGTGTGTTTTCGCGGGGGGTCGGTGCAGATCATTGGCGTGTGACCGCATCGAACAAAGCGATCCATTGCCGCAGATCGAGGTCCGAGCTGCGCGCGTCTCCCAAGTCCTCCAAAATGTTCTGCGACATCGCCCTGCGAGCCCTCGGCTTCAATGCGAGGCGCAGCGGCCTGCCATCGGCGAACGCCCCTTCCACCAGGTCAACGTAATGAAGATGACTTGCCACGGGTACAAGCGGAGTCGGCCGCTTGATGATCCGGAGCATCGCCGCATTGACCGAAGGCATGGGATCGAACGCAGTTCGCGGAATGGATCTTTCGATGTCGAACTTCCACCAGGGCCCCCAAACAAGGTTCAACATGTTGCCCCGCCGACGGACTCGTTTCATAGCGGCTCCGCTCTGCACGATCAAGTCAGCGCGCACAAGGGACGCGCTTGGATCCGACAACAGACGGCGCAACAGACGAGTCGTGATCCCGAAAGGGATGTTGCCGAACACGCGGAACTCCTCGGCGATCATAGGGAAAGCGAGCGCGTCTGCAGCGACGGTCATGACGCGCTCATCGCTAGCGAAGCGCTCTATGAGCAGGCCCGCGAGGCGCGCGTCGTTCTCGATGGCGATGACGCGACGAGCATGAGCCATCAGTTCGGAAGTGATCTTGCCCCGGCCCGCGCCGATCTCGACGACTAGATCCGAGCTTTGGATCCCGGCTGAAGTGACTAGTTCTGCGGCGAGACTTCGACTCTTGAGGAAATGTTGCCCTCTATGAGGCGCGCTCTGCGGGCGCGACCGTGGGCCTTGCAGAGCCACGGAAACGTACCGCCATGATGATGCCCAATCTGACTCCTTACGATGACACTAAGCGAGAGGACGCTTCTCGAACCACGCCACCTACGACCATCGGGCCCGGGAGGCCGTGCCATACGATGATACGCGGCTGGTTGGATTGTTGCAGGACGGGCTGGTATTGACGGAAGGCAAGAAGGAATCCGGGATCGGGCGGCGAACTCTTAAAGGAGAAAACCTCGGATAGAAGGGAGCTGCTATGAACCGCGTCGCCAGGATCATCTTCGGGATCGCCCTCATCGGGGCGACTTTCGCGCAGAACGAAGGACGGGCCGACGTGCACGTCATCGTCCCCACTATCGGGGGTGCGTTCCAGGTCGGCTTTGCGACCCGCAGCCTCGACCCATGTCCAACCTGTCCCCAGTACCTCGGGGGGTTCGGGGTTGGCGATCCGGTCGCGACCGTCCACGATCCGCTCCAAGTAAGGGTCATGGCGATCTCGAACGGGTTTAAGACCGTCGAACTCGCCATCGCCGACACGCAGGGTTGGTTCTCGGGCAACCAGGAAGGGCCATGGGGCAGTCACGACGCGCGCGTAGACGCGGCGGCGGCACTTGGGATCTCGTCGGGCGACATCATCATCTCTTCAACGCATTCGCACGCGGCCCCGACGATCATGGGTATCTGGGGGCCGACCGATCCCGATTATCTGAAACTGGTCCACGATCGAACCGTTGAAGCACTGGTCGATGCTGCAACGCATCTTCAGCCGGCGAAGTTGTATGCGGCGGAAGCTGACATCAGCGACACGATCATCAACAAGATCGAGCAGACCGATGGTTATCAAGGGTGGAGGCCCGATGGCCGGACGCCGATCCTGTGGGCGCGTGATCCAGTTACCGATGCAACTCTTGGGATGTACGTCAATGTTCCGGTGCATGCTGATGTTGTGAATGGCGCGGGCCTGCACCAGATCTCTGCGGATCACATCGGTTTCGAGCGTGCCCTTCTCGACGCCGATCTCGGCGGCACAGCGGTTGTCGCTATGGGAACGCTCGGCCGGCAAGAAGGGATAGTGCAAACCGACGGTTTCGATGCATCGAATCGTCTTGCTACTTATGTCACCAACGAGGTCGAGCGCGCGCTTGCGAACGCGGTCGAAGTGACCGGCGGCCAGGTCGGCTCCGCTGAGACGTACATCAACGTTCCCGGAACCAACCCCGCGCTAGCGGCACTGAATTACGGCAACGCCGCGCCGGGATGTCCGTGCGATCTAGATGTTTCGTGGACGATCAACCGTTCGCTCGCAGCGCCTTATCTTGTGGGCAGCAACTTCGGGACTTGGATCACAGCGCTTCGCATCGGGGACCTGGTTTATGCGAGCGAGCCGGGAGAGGCATTCCCGGAAGTGTCAACAGGGATCCGCAATGCATTCGGTGGGGCGGCCGATGTGCGCGTCATCGGGATGGCTCAGGATCAGCTGGGTTACTACTATCCGCCGGAAACTTATCCGTTCACTTTCACGAATCCCTCGGATCATCAGATCTACAACGCCAGCCTTGCGCTTGCCGATGCGAATGTCGATGCCCACGCTGCGAATGCTCTCTCACTCGGGTTCACGCCGAATCCGAATCACGAGACCAACCAGTTCGACAACCCACAAGCGGTCGCTCATCCGGGCCTTCAGTGGTACCCCACCAAACGCGAGGGCGTGGCGCCGACGGTCGGCATCGACGCATACACATCCGAACCCGCGCTCGGCGATGCGGTAAGCGGCGCAACTCTGGGCACCGGGCCGAAATTCGATAGCTGCCCGCGATCGATCAGTTGGAGTTGGGGCCAGACGACGACGGGCGGCGGATGCGGCCAGGTCCTTTCACACGGGTTCGGCGCGCCGGGGAGCTACATCGTCACCGCATCAACGACCGATCCGCGAACCGGTGAGATCATCCGGCATACGGGTTCGGTCACGATCGATCCACCGCTGACGGTCTCGGTTGCGCTCATCGGGGGCCAGTTGGTGCCCTCGATAAGTGGAGGTCAAGGAAGACTCCTCGGGGCGAAGTGGACATTCAGCGATTCGACGGTCGCGTGGGGACTGCATGTCGGCGATCGCGGCTTGACGGGGACCGTGATCGTCGTTGACGGGGCCGGGAACAAGGCGACGACGACCTTCTGATGCCCTAGGGCTTTAGTTATAAGGCGAGGACCTAAGCCCTCGGCTCCTGTCGAGTCGATCCGTTTCACCGTCGTGTATGAGTCTGGCCCATGTATGGCGCGGCAACGCCGGAGTCGACGGGAATGGCGGACACGTCACGATCGGGACTCGAGGAATCCGGTGAGGATGACGAGATGCCCGGCGTCCTTCTCGCGACCAGCTGCCTTCTTGGACCGAATGATGTCCTCGATCGACGCGAGTGGGATCTTGACTCCAAGTCGGTCGATAACGATCGATTCCTCGAGCAGATCATCGTAACCAGTTGTTCCGTCTGGCAGAAAACAAATGTCGAAGGGACCAAACCGAGTGATGAATGTCATCGTTACCATTCCGGTGAAGGTCCTCTCGTCGAGTGCGATCTCGATCCCTTCATCGAGACCAGGCACGCGTAGTTTCGCTTCGAGGTCAGTTAACGCCCCAGCGAGCTTCTTGTTCGCAGCGTCTGCTGCGGGCGTCACGTCCAGATCCGCAGTGCGCGGCAAGGGCACTCCTTGAAGGATCGCGGCCACACCACCTATGACGAGAAATTTCACCCGTCGGCGATTCAGAGCTTCGATGATTCGTTCGAAAGCGACCGGTGTTAGTCCGTCGTCGCTCATGTCCCCGCAGTTTCCTGAGAGTCGGGTTGGCCGCTCCGCTTGGACGCTTTCAAACCCTTTCCAGCAGCCGCCATCAATCGACGATCGCGCTCGCGCGACAGTTCCTTCACCCGCGCCGGCAACCTTGATTCATACAGCCGGACCCAGTCGTCATGATCGTCGGCGGGCTCCAATCGGATCCGAAGATCCAGACCGGCTGCACGGATGACACGCGCAAGAGTGTCGAGCGACGGCGAACGCTTCCCGGTTTCGATGGCTGCGATCGCAGTCTGCGAAGTCTTCGCACGTCGAGCGAGTTCTCGTTGAGATAAGCCCTGTTGCTGTCTGCCTAGACGGATGAGGTTCCCGGCCCATTCACTCATAGATCTGATGATACCGTATCCGAGTTCAATGTAGATATCGATTGCGATATCGACGGGGAGGGCGACCCACTGGGTGGCATGTGCTAGCGCTGCTCGGGGGAGTCGGCCAAAACTAACTGTGTTCGACCTTAGTGTTAGCCCGCGGCTTGCCGTGGGTCCTCGGGGTCTTGGATTTGACCGGGGCGCGCTTTCCGGTTTTCGCACTTACTCCCGGCCTGCGTTTGATTCCTGAAGCCTGTTCTCGCTTGCTATCAAGGGGTTCGAATACCACAACCGGTCTCATCCCGAGGCCCTTTGCGATCTTGCCGAGCGTATCGAGTGTCGGGCTCACGGTGCCGCCTTCTATCCGCGAAATGACCGCCTGCCCGGGACCACTTCGAAGAGCGAGCTCCGTTTGGCTCAAGCCCGCATCCCGCCTGGCCCTCGCAAGGGCGCGCCCAGCCTCCCGCGTCGCATCGGCGGCTTCGTAAGCAACCCTCCATTCGGGGTCGGCCATCACCTGTTCTGCGATGAAGTCGTGGAGTGTCACCTGCGTTCTTCTAGCCAACGCTCCATCCTTTCTAGTGCTCGTTTGAGATCCGTGGTTGGGATCGAATCAGTCTTCTTCTGAAAGATGTGTGTCACGACGATGACGCGGCGGCCCTCTTCGAAGAACAACGTCCTAGCGATGGAGTGTCGCCAAGCCGACCGCAGCTCCCACAGTGCAGTTCCACGGATCTTGTGAAGACGCTTCTCCGGAAGGGATAGTCCGAACTGTTCGAGGTCCTTGAGGTCCTGAACCACCTCGGTTGCCAGGTCGAGATTCTTGCGCCGCAGCGAGATCAACTCCTCAACAACCGGATTCGATTTCCTCGAAACGGCAGAACAACACCTCCCATCCGTCGAAGGAAATTCATTATGACTGATAAGTCATAGCCGGTCTAGCCCTGGATTTCGCCGCACGGCAGTTAACTTACCTACGGGGTATGACAGTTAGAACTTGGGTCCATCCGCTACTCCGTCTGAGGGGACGTGGATGGTGGAGAGACTGAACCATCCCTACTTCGACGCCTTCTCCTGGTCCTCAGACTCAGAGACGTCAACAAAGGGGTCTTGGCCCGCCGCCTCGAAGTCGCCATGTAGTACCGATGGATCGAGATCAAGCCCGTTCGGCCAGACGACTGTCTTGCTCTGTGGATCCACCTTCACTTGTTCGAAGAAAGTTGGGTCGTCGAGTTCCTCGAACATCGGGCCCTTAGCGAACGCAGTTCGAAACTCGAAAGTTCTCACGATGCCGTCTTCGAATGTAACTGTCATGACGTGAGGCCGCGGAACGTCTACTTTGGCTACGTGCGGTATGTCGAAGTGAGCTTTCATGGCAGTGGCTCAATTGTACCGACGACCTGACCTTCACTAGCACTAGCCCAGGCCCCAAGCAGCTCTTGCCTATGCAGCTCCATCCAAGTTCGAAGCATGCGCATCGCCCGAGGGGGGACGGTCCCTTTGATGACGGACATGTCTTGGATCTCCACGATGACTTCCTCTCCAGCGTAGATCGCGTGAATGTGTGGAGGGTTGTGGTCTCGCGAGTAGAGGTAGACCGAGATCCCGTAGAAGTACGAAAGGCGTGGCATAACCGGGATTCTGCCGACTGGGTATGACACTTCGAACCCTCGGCCCGGCGGAAGGGAGCCCAGCCCAATGGGCCTCCCACAACTACACATCTGTAATTCGGTCGAATCGGTCAGGTCGGCCCCCGGGCGTGCCGATTCCAACCAGGTAACAAACCGGGCTACCGACTACACGGGGGAGGGCAGAGCTGTGCCGCGCTATTTCATCTCGCCCAGCCGCGTCGCTCGCTACTACTTCTTCGAGTGCGACCGGTTCCTGCGCTACACCGCCACCCCCAAGGCCCTCAAAGAGCAGGAGCGTCCCACCCTTCGAGCTCGACCACAGCCTTCTCACCAAGGCCATCCTCGACTCCGGCTCCATCTGGGAAGAGGAGGTCCTCGAGCACCACATCAAAGACTCCCGGGTCCTCGGCCCCCTCCTTGAAGGCGAGGCCGAGCCCACCATCACCAGCCGCGTCCACACCGTCAGCCAAACGATCGATGCCCTGAAGAACGCTACCGCCGGTCAGTTCATCGTTCAGCCGACGCTCTCCGCGCCGCCCGCCCTGTACGAGCGCTACGGACTCGACCCCGAGCTGATCGGCTTCAGCGACTGCCGCCCCGACCTTCTGATGATCACCGCCGGCCCCGACGGGACCGGCCCGCTCGAAGTTACCGTCCTCGACCTCAAAGCCAGCGACGAGGCCAAGCTTTCGCACCGCATCCAGGCGACGCTCTACACGCTGATCCTTCAAAGCGTCCTCGACGACCTCGGCATCGATCACGTCACCACCACCCGCCAGGGCGGAGTCTGGCTATATAAGAAGGACGAGCCGGAGCTGTTCGACCTGTCCAGCGTCCGGCCCCCGCTCGAGCACTTCCTGCGCAGCGAACTGCAGCCGATCCTGATGAAGCCGGCGAGCGAAGCCTTCTGGCACCTTTACTTCCGCTGCGAGTCGTGCGACTTCTACAGCCACTGCCGACCAGAGGCCGAGAGCAAAGACGACGTCAGCCTCGTGCCGTACCTGTCGACGTTCGCAAAGCGGCATCTGAAACTTGCCGCCAAGGTCGAAACTGTCGAGGACCTCAAGAATTTGCTCGACGACACCGCCAGGGCCGAGGAGGTCATGGGCGGCTCGGCATCTCTTCGCGGCAAGGCCCGCAGGCTCTCGCTGTCGATCGATGCGATCCGCACCGGAGTCGAGCACCAGACCGGCGCGTCGAGCGTGTCGATGCCGGTCGGCGAGCTGGCGATGCATCCTTGTCAAAGTCACCGGAGGACCCAGGTCTTCTTACGCCGCAGATGTCGGGCTCACTGACCATGCTCCTAATGTTTAAGCAGGCTAACGCCTCCTTAGCCAACAGTTTCCGAGTGAAACAGCCTGACAGCTGGTCCCCCTTGTTATTAAGTGGTATATGCGGAAATAATTATTATTGACATTTACGTATGACTACTTTACCTTGATATGGCGTATAAGGAGGGATTATGACCGCCAGAGAATCTGAAATATTGAAGGCCTTGAAGCGAATTGGGGCACGGGGGGCTCATTTCCAATTCGGGGATCTACGAAAGGCCCTAGGAGTTTCATCTGGCGATCAAAACGCAGCGGCCCGTACGTTCCAGATCTTTTCTCGCCTCATCCGTGAAGGAATGGTTGAAGTGGTGCCTGGAAAGAGAAAGAGCTACAAGTACTATCGCTTGGCGGAAGATGCAGTCCAGGAGCGGCTCGGGGCAAACGGCAGAAGGCCTGCTCAGCCCGCTAGACCCATGGTGTCTCCCCAAGTAACTCTCTCGGCTCTGGAGTTAGGAATCCACCAAGTGCTGGATCGTCTCGACCAGATCGAGACAAGGCTTGAGGAGCTGGCCAGCGCTTGGTCCTAAATCTAGCCACATAGTACGCGGTTGCAACGGACCCTTTGGGGGTTTCCCAACGACGGCTCACCCGGCCGCCTATGGCGTCGCCAGGCCCAACCGCTCCTGCTCCATCTGCACGATCTTGCGGGCTGCCTCGGTCTCAGAGATATCGATCGCATCCGGCGTCGCGTCCTTCAAAGCGCTCGCCCGGACGTATTCGTCGAACAACTCCGCCTTCGTTCCCAAAATTTCTAGCATCCGCTGATCCACATAGTCCTTGGCTAACAGCCGATGCGCGTGAACCCGCCTCGTCTGCCCCATACGATGGCATCGCGCAATCGCCTGGGCTTCGATGGTCGGCTTCCACTGTGGCTCCGCGAGGATCACTACCGACGCTGCCTGCATGTTGAGCCCAACACCCCCCGCCTCGATCTGGCTCACCAGTACAGCTGGCCCCCGCCTCTCCGAGAACGCATCGACCATTGCCTGACGATCGACCGGGCGCACGCCGCCATGGATGATTCCAGCCCCCAAGCCGTCGAGCGTTGAATGAATCTTGTCGAGAACCCCTCGGAAGTACGAGAAGACCACGACTTTCCAGTCATTCGAGGCCGACTCCTCGATGATCTCGAGCAACCGTTTCAACTTCGCAGATTCAGCACCACCATTCATATAGGCGGCTTGCCGCATCGACATGAAGTTCCCGCGCGCCACCGAGTCTCGGTAAGTGCGGAAGTCTGTCTGAGACAGTTCAACCCAGTCGTCCGTAGCTAGCAGTTCTGGTAGCTCAGACAAGACATCTTCTTGATTCCTGCGCAGATACACCGGGGCGACCGCCTTCCGGAAGGCGCTAGCTCCCGCAACCCCAGCTTTGGTCTGAAGCGTTCGTGCTACTTGGGGGTTTAGCTGTTGCACAAGCGATTCGAACTCTTCGACGCGGTTCTCCATCGGCGTCCCGGTCAAGTAAAGAATGCGGTCGGCGTGAGGAGCCCACGATTGAACCGCCGTAGTCCTTTTGGCATTTGGATTCTTAATGTAATGCGCCTCATCAATGACCAATAAGGAGATGCGGCTCTCTTCGGTGAGTTGCGGTAGGGCTCCTAGCGTGCCGAACGTAGTCACCGCAACTCCGCCCTTCTTGAGCCATCTTTCAAAGGCCCAATCCCGCTCTCCACCGTGCAGCCGGTAGTTGGGCAGTTTGGTTCTTCGACCTACCTCCTGAGTCCAGTTGATGATGACGCTGGCCGGGCACACCACCAAGAAGTGCTCTTCTCCTGCAGAACGCAAGTGACCCATGACGGCTAGGGCCTCGATCGTCTTACCAAGGCCCATCTCGTCGCCGATGATGACCTTCCGTTGAACGAGTGCGAACTTTGCTCCAAAGGCTTGGTATCCGCGGAGGGATACACGAAGAAAGGAAGGGTCGAGATCTTGAGAATGTACGAGTTCGACTATCTCTTGGGGCATGAAACCGAACGGGGAGCTTTCAAGAGTCAGGTCGGTGATCTCACCCAATACCCCCCAGAACTCGACCGAACGATGCTGATAGTCGTCCCACACCTCGCTGAGGGGACGAGATCCGTGCAGAACACTACGGATCTGTCCTTCGAGCGGGATGAATCTTTCGATCCCACCGAGCGCGGATAATCCAGATGACAGTTGATTCAACGCGACGGCTGCTTCTGCCTTACGCGTCCCCGCCGCGAAGGTTCGTTTCCAGAACGAACCCGTAACCAAAGCGGCCTCGCGTAAAGCCTCCACTCGAGCCACGTCAATCTTAAAGCTGGCGAAGTTAGAGCGCAGATTCTGGATCCTCTCGTATCGATCGACTCCGGCTAGCAGGTCCCCATGAGCCTGAGGGCGACCATCTGGATCGAGGCGCACGCGCGCCTCGGTGATGAGAAGGCTGCGTATTTGACGAGCAGCCGCGACTGCCTTACGCGCGGTCTCCGGTCCAACGCCCGGAATAAGTTCAAGTCTTGACTGGCTCGCGTTTAACACGTCGGCTAGAGAGAGGATTCCTGCGTCCTCAATAAGGCCCAACCGGAGGCGGCCTTCGGTGACCTCACGGATCTTCTTCACTGGCATAGCGCGTAGTTGCGAGTCGGCGATTTCACTTCTTACAACATCTAGATCGCGGCGAACTTGTTGGGTGATCTCATCCGGAGACGACTCGAGTGTGTTGGCCAGCTGCAATAAGCGGGATACGTTCTTAAGCACCGCCTTACATGCCGCGGTTGTTGGAAGGCGAACGTTGCTCACGAGAGCGGAACCCGGAGCCGCGGCCCGCCTTTGTGAATTACATGCATGTGGTTGTCAGACCCTCCCCCCAGAATGATTTCTTCAACTAGATTGTCCACTGCGGTACTGACAAGGGGAATCGGCAGATGAGGTTAGAAGACTTAACGCCCGGGGCTCGAGTGCTCGGCATCAAGGCAAACGTGCCTGTGGGCGTGGTCCAAGTGACCTGGCACGGAACCGCCGCGCTCACACTTACATATAAGGATGATGCAGGGAACGTCGGCGACACCCTCCTTTATAGAGAGGACGAGGGAAAGCTCTCTGCCGAAACCAAAGGACCCACCTGGTCATTCGATGCCGACGGGGGCCTCTTTCGACTCGCCTCGGAAGCCCAGCGGATAAGCCTCGCCTATCTCTTCGATCCCCTGCTTGCTGTCCACACCTCTAACGTGATGCCACTTCCCCACCAGATCACCGCGGTATACGAGGAGATGCTTCCGCGCCAGCCCCTCCGCTTTCTCCTAGCCGACGACCCCGGCGCCGGCAAAACCATCATGACTGGACTCCTCATCAAGGAGTTGATTGTGAGAGGCGATGTGAAGCGCTGCTTGATCGTCCCCCCGGGCAACCTCGTGGAGCAGTGGCAGGATGAACTCCAGGACAAGTTCGACCTTAGGTTCGAGATCGTCGACCGGGCCGCTATCGAAGCCTCTTACAGCGGCAACCCATACGCTGACAAGAACTTAGTGATTGGGCGCCTCGATCACATGTCTCGGAACGAAGAGATCCAGGCCAAGCTTTCGCAGACCGAGTGGGACCTCGTGGTCATAGATGAGGCTCACAAGATGAGCGCTCACTATTACGGGAATGAGCTAAAGGAAACCAAGCGCTACAAGCTCGGCAAACTTCTCGGTTCGCTCACCCGCCATCTTCTCCTGTTAACAGCCACCCCCCATAGTGGAGACGACATCGCTTTCCAATTATTCATGGCACTTCTCGATTCGGACCGCTTCGAGGGGAAGTTCCGCGACGGCGTTCACTCTGTCGATGCTGGCTCGATGATGCGGCGCTTAGTTAAGGAGCGACTGGTCAAGTTCGACGGGCGACCGTTGTTTCCAAAGCGTCTTGCTTACAGCCCGACATACGAACTTTCCGATGACGAAGCCCATCTTTATGAGGAGGTAACAAGTTACGTCCGCGAGGAGATGAATCGTGCGGAACGCCTCGCCAAGGAAGGAGAAGGCCGGCGTGGCAACGTGGTGGGCTTTGCGCTCACCGTTCTTCAACGCAGGCTAGCGTCATCACCCAACGCTATCTACCAGTCACTGAAACGTCGGCGGGAGCGACTCGAAGAGCGCGTCCGCGAGGAAAGCCTGCAGAAGCGCGGCATGGAGGTCGGCCTAGCGAAAGGTCTCGAGAACATCACAGAGGAGGACCTCGATGACATGGACGATCGCCCGGACAGCGAGATCGAAGAAATCGAAGAAAAGGTCGTGGACCAAGCGTCGGCTGCGATGACCATCGCAGAACTCGAAGCGGAGATCGCGACGCTCAAGCGACTGGAAGGTCTGGCTCTCAACGTTCGTAACTCCGGCCATGACCGCAAGTGGGATGAGCTATCTGGGATCCTTCAAGACAACCCTCATATGTTCGGCGCGTCAGGAGATCGGCGAAAGCTCATTATCTTCACCGAGCATCGGGACACGATGACCTACCTCGAGGATCGCCTCAAGCGTCTGCTAGGCAAACCCGATTCAGTCGTGGTTATCCACGGTGGCATAGGAAGGGAAGAGCGCAAGAAAACCCAGGAATTGTTTCAGAAAGACAAGGACGTGCACATCTTGGTAGCCACTGACGCGGCTGGAGAGGGTGTGAATCTTCAGCAAGCCCACCTTATGGTCAACTACGACCTACCTTGGAACCCTAACCGCATCGAGCAACGCTTTGGTCGTATTCACCGCATCGGCCAGGAGGAGGTGTGCCATCTCTGGAACCTGGTGGCTGCACAGACGCGCGAAGGGGAGGTATATCACCGCCTTCTTGCGAAGCTCGAGCGCCAACGTGAAGCCCTCGGCGGCGAGGTCTTCGATGTTCTGGGGGATGCCTTCCCAGAGCGGAGGCTGCGTGACCTTCTCATCCAAGCGATCCGCTATGGCGACGACCCCGCGCGCCAAGAGGAGTTGAACCGGATCGTCGAAGAGGTTATGGAGACCGACCTGAAGCGTCTCATCAACGAGCGCGGTCTCGCCAGTAATCTGATGACGACCAGCGATGTCGAAGAGATCCGCATCATGATGGAGCAAGCGGAAGCTCGCCGCCTGCAGCCCCGCTACATCAAGGCGTTCTTCACCGAGGCTTTCAAGCATCTCGGAGGGCGGATGATGGAGCGCGAGCCCGGTCGTTTTGAGATCACGCACGTTCCGAGCGACATCCGTTCCCGCGACCGACTCATTGGTATCGGGTTCCCGGTCCTACGTCGATACCATCGGGTGACATTCGAGAAGGAACTCCTGGGGGGCCGCGGAGAGATAAAGGCCGATCTGCTCGCACCCGGACATCCACTCATGACTGCGGTCATCGACGTCATCCTGGAGCGCCACCGAACCTTGTTGAAGAAAGGCACAGTGCTGGTTGATGAGGATGATCCGTCCACGGAGCCGCGCGTTCTGCATTACCTGGAGCATTCCATCCAGGACGCCCGAACAGATTCAGACGGCCGAGCTCAAGTCGTGTCTAAGCGACTCCAGTTCGTAGAGCAAGCGGCGAATGGAGATCCACTCGTAGCGAACCATGCGCCTTATCTCGACTACCGCCCTCTCTCAGACGAAGAGACGGCACTGCGATCCAAGATACTGGAATCTTATGGACACACCGAGGAGGTCGAGGACAGCGCACTCAGCTTCGCGATCGAGCGGGCTGTCCCGGAACATCTCGGAGAGGTTAGGCCGAGGACATTCGACCGCGTCGACAAGACCATCGCTGCGGTAAGGGAGCGCCTCACCAAGGAGATCACATATTGGGATCACCGCGCTCAAGAGCTCAAGGAGCAGGAACTTGCCGGTAGGAAGCCCAAACGTACTAGCGGTTGGGCTGCTCAGAAACGTGATGAACTGCAGGAACGCATGAAGGATCGTCTCGCGGAGTTGGATCTACAGAAGCAGCTTTCGGCTCTTCCGCCGCGGGTTACTGGGGCCGCGATCATCGCCCCCCAAGGCTTCCTCGCCCGCTTGGGGCTCCACGCGCAACCACCTTTGACTGCGAGGGAAACCAAAGAGATCGAGCGTCGGGCGGTCGAGGCCGTCCTGCGCATCGAGAAGGAACTCGGAAGAGAGCCCAATGAGATGCCTTTCAACAACCCGGGTTATGACGTGCTCTCCAAGAGCTCCGACGGCAACCTCAGATTCATAGAGGTAAAGGGCAGGGTAGAGCGGGGAATTGACGTTACGTTAACCGCGAACGAGTTTCGCATCTCTCAAAACAATGCCGAGAAGTCGGTCCTCGCCCTCGTCAGTGTCGGTGATACAACCGAGGACGTTAGATACCTCTATAACCCATTCGCCAGCCAGCCTGAATTGCCCTTTGCGGCCACGCGCATCACCTTTAAGTGGAGCGACATGTTTGCCATTGGCAAGCAGCCCTACTAGGAGAAGCCATGGCCACGTTGCTCACCGACCTTGAGATCCAGGTCCTATTCTCAGAAGTTCGCCCCTTAGGTTGGGATTATCAATCCCGCCTAAAGCTCAAGCCAAAGAGAGGGCATAGAGAACGGGAGCTTGCCATACGCGGAGATAGCGGAGGAAACTATCGGTTGATTCTTCGGCAAAGCGATGCCAATCCCCTCGACTTCTCCGTGATAATCGCCTACAACATGCCAAGGTCGAATCAGTGGTTCCGTCTGCGTCGCTACAACGGGCGAAGCCATACTCACACAAACACTATTGAGAAGAACAGCTTCTTCGAGTTCCATATCCACACGGCTACGGAGCGTTACCAGGGCTCAGGACTCCGCGAGGACGCGTACGCCGAGCCCACTAACCGCTACTCGGATTTCCAGAGTGCCCTTCACATAGCGGTTGATGACCTCTTTCAAGTGCCTGAGATACCGCAAGGATCGTTGTTTTCATGACTAGGCCCGAGGCGATCGTTAGGGAATTCAAGGAAAAGGTCGATCGCAAGATCGAGCTCATTCCCGAAGGATTGAATCGCTTTCGGGTGGTTACCCCCTTCATTTTTGAGGACGGAGACCACCTCGTGGTTGCACTGAAGGGGAGCCCTAACGGTAATGGCTGGGAACTCACGGACGAGGGCCACACATTCATGCACCTCTCCTATGACATCGACGAGGCCGACCTTCGGAGGGGGACCAGGCAACAGATAATCTCGAACGCTCTGGAAGCATTCGGTGTAACAGATCGACAAGGTGAACTCGCGATGCAGGTGCCAGACCTTGCATTCGGAGACGCTCTCTTCAGCTTCGTCCAAGCTCTACTTAGAGTCACGGATGTCAGCTTCCTCTCCAAAGAGCGGGTCGTTTCGACCTTCATGGAAGACTTTCAGGAGTTCATGCGGAGCCAAGTCCCTGAGGAGCGACTTGGTTTTGATTGGAGGTGGGCCGACCGCGATCCAGAAGGCAATTACGTCGTGGATTGCCGAATCAACGGTTCGGCGCGACCGTTAATGGTTTTCGCTCTGGCGAACGATGCGCGGGTAAGAGATGCGACTATCACCCTTCACCAATTCGAGAAGTGGTCGTCGGAAGAGTCGTTGACGGCTCTGGGTCATGAGACCCGTTTGCGATCTCTTGGGATTTTCGACAATCAGGAGGAGATAAGTCGCAAGGTGTTGGCGCGCTTCACGGACGTTTGCGAACGGCAATTCTCGAGTCTGTCGGGCAACAAGAGCCGCATCGCGTCCTATCTCGCGGAAGAGTTGGAGCGATGACGTACAAGAAGAAACTGATCGAAGTCGCGCTTCCGCTTGAAGCTATCAATATCGCGTGTAAGGCGGACAAGGATCGAAAGACCGGCACCATCAGAAATCTACACAAATGGTTTGCGCCGATGCCGCCACCAGCCTGGCGGGCCCTCTTGGCCGCCGCGTTGCTCGATGATCCCGGTAGCGACAGTGAACGTGAGGAGCTCTTTCAGCTAATTGAAGGACTCATCGGGAGTGATTCTCGGCCGCCCGACGCCAGGTTCGTTCGACTATTCCATGAACGGCTGGAGGCCCAGGGGA
>JBHELT010000061.1:0-26525 GCA_046262935.1 Actinomycetota bacterium
GAGCCGAATCAACTCACTCTGCAGCAGGTATCCCGCGATAGTTTGATCGCATCGATCGCCGACTTTCGAACGAGACCAGATCCCAGATTCACGACCAACCCCGAGCAGGCGCCCAACCAGCGCAGCCCGGCGCGCGTGGCAAGACGTGTAGCTGCGATAAAGGTCTTCTTCAAATGGGCCTATGGCACAGGTCGCATCTCAGCCGATCCGGCCGCTCTCATCAAGGCCCCCAAGCGCTCCAAACGACTGCCGAAGGCACTGGAGGCCGAAACCGCACTCAGGGTTATGGCCGGCGCAGACGAAGGGCGTTGGCCCGAGCGCGATCAATTGATCATAGTCTTGGCGCTCACGACGGGTCTGCGCCTCGAGGAGATGGCGACCCTTAAGATCGAAGACTTGGTTGGTGATCCTCCAGACTCGATGAACGTAGTTGGCAAGGGAAATAAGGAAAGACGTTTACCCATCCCTGGCGTGACGCAAGAGGCCCTCGCGCTATACATGCCGACGCGCGCATCGCGCTTGGAGAAGTTTCGGATCGACGCGAAGACACTGTTCATCTCAACCCGACCGCGCTCCGCTGGCAGAACCAAGAGCGGCGAAACGGTTATGAGTGTCGATGCGACCCGCGCTGGCATCGCATACGTTGTCGATAGGGTCTTGCGACGTGCGGGGGCCCGACGTAGAGGAAGCAGGGTGCACGTCCTTCGTCACACATTTGCAACCCTTGGTCTTCGACCAGATGCCACCACCGGTCACCCGGCGTATACCCTTCGCCAATTACAAGCTGCGCTTGGGCATGCGAACCTCGGAACTATCCAGATCTACACGGAGGTATCCGACTCCGAACTTGTGCGGGCCGCCTCGGCGCACCCACTGGCTCGCGTCAAGGAGTGAATCAGGGACCTAGCAGTAAAGATCCGCTCATCTCCGTGCTTCCCGTTGGCAGCTTCAGGTTGACGGTGTCGGATGCGGTCTTGCCGGGAGCTATCGATCCGATGCGAACAGGGAACGCAGTACTTGCCGTTCCCGACAACGTCAATTGAACAGTCCCGCGCCACAGGGAATCGGTGTCATTGGTGATGAGAACCTTCATCTTCACGTTGTTGCGGGTGCCTTTAGCGCGAAGATCCAGAAGCAGTCCACCGCAAAGACCTTCTTCTTGTCCTCGGGTTATCCGGGTAGACGATATGACTTCCGGCGGGCCGGATTCATGGATCACCATCGTGAACGGTGTTTCCACGCGATCTTGACAAGTGAGCGTATGAGTTAGTCCCCGTAAACCGGAAACACTGATAGGCAGAAGGAATGCGCCCATCAAGGCGAACAGGGCGATCCGCGATCTCAACGCTCCGGGCATGTGGACAGTCTTATCTCGAAAGGGTCAAGAGTCAAAGATCGAAGACCCTAAAGACCCTTGCCTTTCATCTGCGGGTCCCAGCGAAGATGAAGGTCGCGTGCTGCGCGCGCTTCATCGAGCCTTCCGACCGGCGTTGTGATGGGGGCATCATGAAGCAGATCGGGGTCGTTACCTGCTTCCTCGGCGATCTGAAGCAGTGCATCTGCCAGGGCATCGAGACTCTGCTTCGTTTCGGTCTCGGTCGGCTCGGCCATGAGGGCTTCTTCGACAACCAACGGGAAGTAAACCGTCGGCGGATGGAAACCAAGGTCGATCAATCTCTTCGCGATATCGGTGGCGCGCACTCCTTGCGATTTGAACTTCTTTGCTGTCGCGACGAATTCATGCATGCAGAGCTCCGGGTGGGCCATCGGATAAACGCCTTCGATCCGTTTGCGCAGATAGTTGGCATTAAGCACCGCCCTCTCAGAGACTTCCTCTAAGCCGGAGCCACCCAGGGAGCGCACATATGTGAACGCCCTCACGACCATGGCGAAATTGCCATGGAACCCGTGGACCCTGCCGATCGAATGGGGACGGTCATGGTCCCACCTGTAGCGCTGAGTGTCGGCGTCGTACGCAGGAAGAGGCGCAGGCAGAAACTTCTCCAAACGCTCGCTCACCGCGACGGGACCGGAGCCCGGTCCCCCACCGCCATGCGGTGTCGTGAAGGTCTTATGCAGGTTCAGATGCACGACGTCGAAGCCCATATCCCCGGGCCTCACCACCCCCATGATCGCGTTCAAGTTCGCTCCGTCGTAATAAAGAAGTCCTCCAACACTGTGGATGGCTGCGGCTATCTTTTCGATGTCACGTTCGAAAAGACCCAAGGTGTTGGGATTGGTGAGCATCAAGCCGACCACCGATGAATCAACAGCTTCTTCTACGGCTTTGAGGTCCACCAGGCCGCGCGCGTCGGACGGGATCTGCTTGACCTTGTAGCCCGCCAATCTTACGGTGGCTGGGTTGGTTCCATGCGCTGAATCGGGGATCAATACCGTCTGGCGCGGGTCGCCGTTGCTGGTATGGAAGGCGCGCATCAATAAAAGGCCGGTCAACTCACCAGCCGCTCCCGCCGCAGGCTGAAACGTAACCCGCGACATGCCTGTGATCTCGGCGAGCTCGCGCTCCATCTCCCAAAGTAGTGCGAGTGCGCCCTGTGTCCACTCTTCGGACTGCCAAGGATGAAGTGACCTGAAGCCAGGAAGGCTCGCAACTTGTTCGTGGACCTTTGGGTTGTATTTCATCGTGCATGAACCGAGCGGATAGGGACCAACATCGATGGCCCAGTTCATCCGCGACAGGTTCGTGTAATGCCTTACAAGTTCAAGTTCGGAGACCTCGGGCAGAGCGGGCGCCTGCTTGCGCATCAGATGCGGTTCTATATCTGGAACCCACGTTTCTACTCCCGGCTTTGGAACCGTCGAAGCTCTTCTGC
Organism: Actinomycetota bacterium; assembly: GCA_046262935.1. GTDB lineage: Bacteria > Actinomycetota > CADDZG01 > JAHWKV01 > JAHWKV01 > JBHELT01. The sequence continues at coordinate 2,835 of JBHELT010000061.1, forward strand.
CGGTCACTGACTTATCGAAGATGGTGTTGCTCATGCGACCACCTCGGCTAGGGTCTTGGCCAGTAGTTCGATGTCATCGGGGTGCCGCCGTTCAGTGACTGCGACGATCAACTTATCCTGCATCCCTTCGAACATGGCGAGCGAGGGGCCGAGCAGGAATCCGCGCTCGGCCATCTTCCAAACGATCTCATCGGCGTTGCCAGGCACAGTGAGCACGAACTCTTTGAAGAATGGCTGGTCGAACGCGAGCGAGCAACCAGGAACAGAAGAAAGCAGTTCCGCTGCGCGGTGTGCACGCGACGTACATGTGGTTGCGAGTTCGGCGAGGCCCTGGGGGCCGAGCCACGAAAGATAAACGGTCGCAACGACTGCCATGAGGGTTTGGTTGGTGCACACATTCGAGTTGGCCTTCTCGCGCCTTATGTGTTGTTCCCGGGCCTGCAGTGTGAGAACGAACCCGGGCTTTCCATGCACGTCGACCGTGGCCCCGCAGATACGCCCGGGAACGCGCCTTACATGCTCCATCTTGGTAGCGAATATCCCGAGGTATGGGCCCCCGAAATTGAGTTCGTTGCCTAAACATTGACCCTCGCCTGTTACGACGTCGGCCCCAAGCGCACCGGGGGCCTCGAGTAAACCCGCAGACAGTGGATCGAAATGCACGACGAGCAACGCTCCCGCTGCATGTGCAACGTCGGCCGCTTGCTTGATGTCTTCGATGACGCCGAAAAAGTTGGGTTGGGCGACCACGACGCAAGCAACATCAGAAAGATCGATACTCGAAAGGTCCGTCCTGGCTTGATCGGAACCCGCCGTGATGAACTCGTAGCCAAGCGCTTTTCCGAAAGTTTCTAGGACGCTTCGATAATTGGGATTCAACGCTGCGGTTAGTACGATCTTGCTGCGCGATGTGGCCCCCGCTGCAAGGTTGACGGCTTCCACCAATGAACTGGCCCCGTCGTAAAGGCTGGCGTTGGCAACATCCATGCCTGTCAATTCCGAGATCATCGTTTGATACTCGAACAGCGTTCCTAAGACCCCCTGTGACAACTCAGGCTGGTACGGCGTATAGCTGGTCAAGAATTCAGCCCTGTAAGCGACAGACCGAACCGCTGCCGGGACGTAGTGGTCATAAGCACCTCCCCCAGCGAAGCAGATCAAAGAGTCCGCCCCAAGGTTGCGCGACGCGAACGATGACATGAGGTCAACGACCTCGCTCTCAGCCAAGGCAGGTGGGATGTCCAGCGCCCTGCCGAGCCGCAAAGTTTTAGGTATCGGCTCGAAGAGATCGTCGATCTTGCTTATGCCAATGACCTCGAGCATCTCGGAGATGTCTTGGTCGGTATGGGGGGTGTAGTCCATCTACCTTATTTCTTGATGAATGGGGGCCTCGTCACTTGGACCTCGAGCGTCTTGCCTCTAACGTCGACGTCGAGAATCGTACCTGGTTCTGCCGATGACGACTCAACGTAAGCCAGGCCTATTCCTTTCCCCAGCACCGGCGAATAATTCCCGCTGACCACGTTGCCGATCACCTTGCCTTGCGATGCCACCTGGTATCCAGCCCGCGGGATCTCGCGACCCAAAGCCATCAAACCGACCAGTTTGGTTGGAGTCCCAGCGTCACGGATCGTTTGAAGGAGCGACTTGTGTTCAAACGACTTTTCCCACTGGATGACCCAGCCGAGGCCGGCCATTATCGGATCGGTCTGTTCGGATATCTCGTGGCCGTGCAAGGGAAATCCCATCTCAAGACGCAGTGTGTCGCGGGCTCCAAGACCCGCCGGAACCAGGCCATCGCTGGCGCCGATATCGAGCAAGAGGTTCCAGAGCTTCGAGGCCGAAGCGGGATCAACGAAGAATTCGATCGTGTATTCCCCGGTGTAGCCAGTTCGGGCCATGGTGACATCGATACCTTCGAAAGAAGAATCGAGGAAAGAGTGCATCTTGAGGTCCTCGATCGCGGGCACATGTGGCCCTGTGATGCGTTTCGCTGCTGGCCCCGAGAGCGCGATGATGGCCCAACGCTCCCTACCCTCCTGCACGCTGACCCCAGGTGGGGCCTTAGCGATGAGGACGGCCTTCACTGCATCGGAGTTGGACGCGTTGGGCACGACGACGAACCCATCGGGCCTGCGGTAAACGAATATGTCGTCGATGATCCCGCAATCGTCATTGAGAACCAGGTTGTAGCCGGCCCTCCACTCCCCGAGTGCCGCTACCTTGCCCGGAAGCAAACCGTCGAGGAAAGCCTCTGCCCCCTCGCCTGAGACGATCAATTTCCCGAGATGCGATACGTCGAACAGTCCCGCATGCTCCCTAACAGCTGTGTGCTCGGATATGACGCCCGAGTATTGAAGGGGCATATCCCAGCCGCCGAACGGCGTTATCTTTGCGCCGAGCCTCACATGCTCGTCGTACAGTGGGGGCCGTATGGTCATGGGGCCGGTTCGTCGGCCCAGATGGGTGCTTCATCGTTGGCCCCTTCAACCAGGCTTTTCTGGCTTGGCTCCTCGAGGCCGTATTTGATCAACAGATTCAGGTAATCGCGCTGATAGAAGATCTTGCAGCGCACGTCCGGATACAACTCCCGCAGTCTTCGGACCTTGCGGTTCTTCTTGGTGACCAATTTCTGATTCAGAGTAGTTATCTCGATGAACATGCTGTATGCCGGCAAGAAGAAGTCTGGTGTGAAGCGTTGAGTAACGTTGCCGTCTACGTCCCAGTCGATCTCGAAAGAGCGCGGTTCGTAATCCCATTCGATCTGATAGAAGTCGAGCAACTTGGCGAACTGTCTTTCGGAGTTGTGCGCGAACTCAACCGTGTCGCTTTGAAGAGGTGATTCGGTTTGATGTTCCTCACTCTGCGACTGCGAGATGTTATCCCTCCCCTTGTACCTTTCTTGTACCGCCGTCGGGGGCCGCGGTTGTGATCTGTTCTTCCGATTCTTTCTTGCGCAACTCTGAAACCGAACCACGCAATTCCTGCATGACCGGATCGACCGCAATCATGAAGACCCCTTGACCGCGGCGCAGAAGATCGAATGCCTCCTCGGGTGACTTGTACGCGTAAACACTGTTGCCGTCGCTCGCGATGGTGACTCCTGTTGGATCGTGTCCTGCTTCATGCAGGTATTCGATCGCTTCGCGGACGCGCTGCAGGCTGATCCCCGCGTCGAGCAGGTTCTTGATCAGTTTGAGATCAACCAGATCCTCGAAGGAGTAAAGACGCTGACTGCCTGACCCTTGAGCCGGTTGGATGCTCGGCGTGACCAAGCCCGTACGGGCCCAATAATCGAGTTGGCGGTAGCTGATACCAACGATGTTGCAAACCTGCGGACCCCTGAAACCAGCTTCGGTCACTGTAGCTCCCACCCGCGACTCCCTCCGGTGTAATTACGTGGATGGTCAGCGTAGGGCTTGGACAGATTTGGTGTCAAGGATTGAATCGTAGTGTCATCCTCAAGTGCATGTTGAGAGTTGTGCGTCCCCGACGTGGTTGGGGCATCTCCAGGTCAGAAAAACTTCTAATTGGCTCGAAAATCTTCTGGGCTTACTTGTTCGAGGAAGCGTCTGAATTCCTCGACCTCGCTCTCTTCTTCGTCATCTTTGATGGTGATGCTGGCCTCTTCGATAACCTCTTCGGTTGCGAAGATGGGGACGCCTGTGCGAACGGCCAACGCTATCGCGTCGGATGGACGACTCGACACTTCGAAATTATTGCCATTCAAACTGAGCCGGATCGAAGAATAGAACGTGCCCTCACGCAACTCGTTGATCGAGATGCCGTCGACGTTAACTCCAACTTCCTCGATGACGCTCTTCAAAAGGTCATGTGTCATAGGCCTTGCAGTAACCACGCCTTGCAGAGCGAAGGCGATCGCAGTTGCCTCAACCGCGCCGATCCAGATGGGCAGATACCTTTCGCCGTCCCGCTCTTTCAGCAGGACGATAGGTTGATTCGTCGGCAGTTCAACGCGCACCCCGACCAGATTGAGTTCGATCATCTAGCCACTCCAATTTGAGCCAGCGTAGCATAGGACTTTCATCGAATTATCTCGACGCCGAACCGGGGTTGCTTGATCCGGTGGCCGTGGATCCCGCCTCTGGGATGGTCATATCGGCAAATAGGTTCAAAAGGGAGTCTGGCCTCGCGGCCAAAGCGGCGACATCGGAAACGCCGGCGATGAATGGCAGGTTGCGGTATCGGCCCTTGAAGTCCAGACCGTATCCCACCACGAACTGCCCGGTGTGGAAGCCCACATGATCGATGGATGGCTCGGCGATCCTTCTGACGTCTTTGTTCACCAAAGTACAAACCCTGAGGTTCTTTGGCTCACGAGCTTCGAGGTTCTTGAGCAGGAAGGACAACGTCAATCCGGTGTCGACTATGTCTTCTACCACGATGACATCTCGATGCTCCAAAGGCTGCTCTAGATCTTTCACGATCCTCACCACACCGGTCCGCGGGGTACCAGGCGAGGAACCAGGATATGCCGAGATCGACATGAATTCGATGTCGGCATCGATCCCCATCTCGCGAACCAGGTCAGCCAAGAACATCACCGACCCTTTCAGGACCGCTACGAGCAATGGCCTTTCATCTTCGAGTTTGGAGACGACTTCGGCAGCCAGCTCGCGAACGCGCTGCTGGATGGTTTGAGAGTCGAAAAGGATCTGCGCTATGGCCACTTATTGCGATTATAGAAGTGGCTAGACCTAAGGCGCAGCGTCAGTCAGATACGCGTGGCAAGAGATGCGAGCGCCCAGACGTATACGAGGAGACTGCAAAGTCCAACGATGACTGCTAGAGGTCTGCCATGTGCCAGGACGCGCTTCAAGCCTAGTGCCCTCGCCATGCTCGGCAACGCCAGTCCGATCAGAGACGCAGCCAGACTTCCCACGAATATCCCAACGCCCAAGAATGCGGCAGCAGCGAACCTCTGCGTCCAAACCCCGCCGAGGAGTCCTACCAAAAGACCCAGGAATGCCGAGCTGGCGAAAGCTGCCAGCAGTTCCTGGGTGAGTGCCTCGAGTTGGACCCGCGGCGACAACGGAGAGAGCCCGAGCGCCCTTGCAAGAGACCAGGTGCCCAGGTCTTGAGCCGAGCGAAGGTAGATCGGCAGTAACCAAGCTCCCGCAGCGACCGTGAGTAAGATCCCCCTCTGCTGCCGCAGAAGGATGGCTCCAACCAAACCAGCAACTATCGACAGCCCAAAGCCTGTCAGTCGATGCGACGTGACCGAACTTCCTTCGCCGAGATATGTCCCCGCGATCTCGGATAGATCCTCTGAGGCCTCTTCATCGAAAACATCGACGATGTCGTCGACGGTAACGATCCCGCGCAGGATGTGATCATCGTCAACCACCGGAAGCGCCAACAGGTTGTAGCGCGACATATTGCGCGCAACCTCTTCTTGATCGTCCGCAACGTGGGCGGCGATGAGATCGGTCACCATCAGATCGCTCACCCGACGGCTGGCATGACCCTTCAGCAGATCGCGCAGAGAGATGATCCCTTTCAATCTCGCATCGTCGGAAAGAACGTATGCGTAATAGATGATCTCGGCGCGCCCAGCTGCTTGAGCTCTTACTTCCGCGATCGCTTCGGCGACGGTGGCGCTTTCATGGATGGAAACGAACGATGGGGTCATCCGTCCGCCAGCGGTGTCGGGCGGATGACCCAATAGTTCGCGGAGCACCGATGCCTCTTTGAGCCCCATAAGAGCCAACAGTCGCTCTGACTTCTCATAACCGATCGCTCCCAATAGGTCCGCAGCTTCGTCGGGAGGCATCGACTCGATGACTTTGCGGGCGCGCTCTTCGCCAAGGACTTCGAGCGCTTCCTTCGAGACCTCCGGCTCGGTCTCGGCCAAGGTTTCGGCGAGCCTGGCAACCGTCATAACCCGCAGGAACTGTTCCCTGCGTTGCGAGTCGAGTTGATCAAGGATGTCGGCCAGTTCGCTCGGGCGCAGGTCCCTTAGGATCCGAGTCGAGACCGTAAGTCGCACCTGCTGGCCCTTCTCCTCCAGGGGGGCCACGTAGTTCCAGGCGATCAGGCGGTCCTTCAGATCGTAGCCGAGCGCATCGCTCAGTTTGGACACAACTTTCTCGGCCCCCAACTGGCGAAGGGCTCCGCGCGCACCAACATCCACCCCAACGACCCTCAGCCCGCCCCCGGATTCCGAGAGTAGAACGTCATTCACACGAACAACCCGTGCGCCCTCTGTGTCCACGATCTGACGGTCGAGAACCTCGGCCTTTAGCGGCAGCTGGGAGTGTTCATCGCGCTCAACCACCTGTGGTGCCTTGACCACGAAACCACCGCGATCGCCAACCGATCCGAGTGAACTGGCCGAAACGATAGGAGCCTGCACACCAAAGAACTCGCGGCCCAGCGGATCCAAGCTAAGGCTGAAACCGATCACTTTCGGAAAACGCGCCCGATCGGTAACCACGTCTTTGACGCGACCCAGCCTTCGACCATCAACGTCGAAGACCTTAGTTTTGAGCAATCCAGTAAGCCAGGGCACGCGCGTCTCCTCGGTCCGAACGGTCGGATACCCAGCGAGCGGCGGTTAACTATGCAGGTAATCGCGCAGGCTGGACTTGAGAAGCAGATGTTTGAGTCGCTTGGAGAGTTTGGCAAGTTCCATCATCGACTGCGCGGCCTGTCTGCCGCCCTCGCCTCCCCTGCTCAAAGGAACCAGCACCTGCTGGAAGAGTGCCGACTCTTTGTCGGCGAAGTTCTTATACATGCGCAAGTGGCGCGCATGTATCCCGTACTTGGCGAAATCCTTCGACAGTTTCGCGGCGACCAGATCATCCTCGTCGTAATAGACATCGCCATCATCGAGCCGGTGCGAGTCGACGAGCCCGAACTCTTCGAGTTCTTGGATCCGGTCTTCGTCGAGCCCGCTCGAAGAAGCCAGTTGGGCAAGGGTCATCGACAGCCCACCGTCGAAGGTTCCGAAATCCTCATCTTCGCTTTGGACGGGGACCGACACCGCGACGGCCTCTTCCTTGCTTGCGGGCGCTTGCGGGGCGATAACTTCGGCCCCCTCAGACGGGTCGAAATGCTCCATCCGTTTGCGGATGACCTTGAGCGGCATGAAGTGATCCCGTTGGAGCCTTAGGATGTATCGCAGGCGCGCAACGTCATTCGGATAGAACTTGCGGTAGCCCGACGGGGTCCTTTCGGGCTCGATCAGACCCTCGGTCTCGAGGAATCTGATCTTGGAGATGGTGATGTCCGTGAATTCCTGGGATAGGTCCTTCAGAACCTCACCGATGCTCATGTATGCCTTCGTGGAGCGCTCCCCCACTCGCGATGCGCTCATACCGATGGGGCGCCTTCGGTGAAGAACACCAACCGAAACTTGCCGATCTGCACCTCGTCACCGTTGGACAGGGGGCCTTTCTCGACCCTTTCACGGTTGACGAATGTGCCATTCAGGCTCCCAACGTCGTGGATGCGGAACCCCGATTCATCACGGGTTATCTCGGCATGCTTGCGCGAGACGGTTACGTCGTCGAGAAATATGTCGCTTGCGGGCGAGCGGCCACAAGTTACCAGGTCCTTGTCGAGCGTGAACCTGGTCCCAGCCTCCGGCCCCTTGCGAATGACGACGATGGCCTTACCCTCTTCGAGCTCGTCAACCGGGATTGATACTTCTTCCCCAGGTTCGGATTCACCCTCTGGCATGAAGGTGATGGTGGTGTCGGCCTGGCTGTCGGGTTGAAGCGTTGCACCGCAAGCACTGCAGAAATTTGAGCCCTCGGGGTTTCGGTGCCCGCAATTGTGACAGTACATCTGGCCTCCTGAAGGCTTACCGGTTTCAACCTGACTCTAAAGCATAACTAGAGGGTTCGGCAACCGGGGTCGGTTGATCACGCTGTGTTTCAATCACGGTCCAGCGCGCAGGCTCGTCGGGCACGCTTCGATGGGCCGACATCAAAGACTCAACCATCACAGCCTCGGCCGCAGCTAGGTCGGGTGAAGGATCGTTGGCGACGGCCCCAAAGGTTGCCGCGAACCCCGAGGCGATGGCACTCATCACAAGAGCTTGAGAGGCGCCTGGCGCTAAGGCCCCCAGGTGCGTAGACGAGTCTTGCTCATCATGCCTAAGCAGCCAGCGGGTAAGAGCCCTGCAATCGGTCATGGGGATGGACCCGTGCTGAAGTAGCCATCCTCTTCGTCGTACCTGGGCACTCCCGCAGATCTTGCGTCCGCCGATCGATATGTCTGCTCCCGTTGGCCTTGAGAAGCAAGCGAGAGCGTCGGCCGGACCTGCATGCTGTGACACCTGGGCATCTAGCCCGAGGTGCTCGAAGGCTCTCAAAAGAGCATCGGCGATCCACATGTACGTCCGGGTGGTTGAGCCTCCTGGGTCGGGGGCAACGAACGAGTAGGTGACATCACCGCGGTGCACGACTGCCCCCCCTCCCGTCGGCCGCCTGACCATGTCCAGTCCCATCATGCTCGCCCGTTCCAGCGTTCCTGCGGGCAAAGTCATATTCGACCCCAGGGAAAGGGTTGGATCGGCCCAGGTGTAAACCCGAAGTTTGGGTTCGGTGTCTTCGAAAAGGATCGAACATTCCAGCATCGCCTCATCGATCGCCATGTTTTCGACGGCCCCAGCGAGCGACGGCTCGATCAGGCGCATGTGGTCACACCCCTCCGGCTTCTTCTTCCAAGAACTTCAGATAGGTATCAGCGTCCATCAGTTGTTCCAGGTCGCCCGAGTCCGCTGGTTCGATGACCAACAGCCACCCAAGGCCGTAAGGGTCCTGGTTGACCACTGCCGGGTTATCTGTGCACTCCGAATTGATCTCAACTACCTTCCCGCTCAGCGGCGAATAGATGTCAGACACGGATTTCGTCGATTCGACCTCACCAAGCGGCTGGCCTGCGGTAAGAGCGGCACCCTGCTCCGGCAGGTCGAGGTAAACGACATCGCCAAGCTGTTCCTGTGCGAAATCGGTGATCCCAACCGTCACACGTCCATCAGCGCCGAGCCTGGCCCACTCATGCTCTTTGGTGTAGCGAAGTTCGTTGGGGACGTTAGTCATCATTCCTCCAGTTGGTTAGATCGAGCTGGCGAAGGTCAGCCGGCCACATCTTCGACAATCCGGTACGTGAACGCAAACGGGCGCCCGCCGGCCCCTATCGGGCACCTCGCGACACTTTTGTTATCTCAGCGACATACATCGCACCAGCGATCCAGTAGAAGACAGCGCCTGCCATGAGGAACCAAAGTGACATGGTGCGCAAAAGAACGGCAGATGTGCCGGTTAGAACGAGACTCAGCATCGCCCAACCCATACCGAAATAGATAAGCAAAGTAGCCCCTTTGCCTACGATATTGACCGCGATGCGCGGCATCCCTCGCACCTCCAGGATGGGAAACCCGATGGCAACCAGCAGATCGCGAAGCAAGATGGCAGCTGCAACTGGCCAGGCGACGATGCCTCTGAAAGCGAAAAGCAACATGACCACCACGATCGCGATGCGGTCGGCGACCGGATCGATCAACTTGCCAAGAACACTCACCTGCCCGATGCGTCGAGCCACGAACCCATCGACCCAATCGGTCGATCCGATGATGAACAGAACGGTAAGCGCGGTGCGATCGTTCTTGCCGCTTACGAAGAGCCATCCAAATATGGGTACGAGCGCTAAGCGCGTGAAACTGATCACGTTTGGGACCGTGAATACTTTCTTCGAGACAACCTCAGTACCGTTGGTCATGTGAGGTACCGAATGAAGCTCACCGCGCGCGGCGACCGTTCAGGCGACTTGGACGCAGGCAATCAAGGTCCTCTCTTGGCTCTGTTGGCGCAAGGAGACTACCGCGTGCTGAGGGATTTCCTAGTCACACGAGAACACCGAAATAGCCACCATTGACTATCAATCCGCCATATGGGCTAACCGAAGTAGGCATGAAGGACCTTAGAAGGGGGACTTCGCAGCGCGATGGTTCTGTGGGGAGTTCAATACCTTGTCGCCGGGGCTTACATCGCTCTGGCCTTGACCACGTTCGCCAGGTTCATCCGCCACCCTGACCGAGCCCATGGTTTTCTGGCCATGGGGATCGGGATGCTTGGCCTAACCGCGGTTTTCGCCCGCACCAACGATCTGCTTGGTTATCGAAGCCAGGCACTCGAAGGGCTCAGCGTGCTGAGCTTCCTAGCCTCAGGCGTCGGATTGATGCTCCTTCGAGATCACGTGCTCGCGTATTCCAAGCGGAGTCTGAGATTGATGGCTGGCATCCCAGTCGCGATCGCTCTGGCAAATGTCTTCGCACCTTTGCCTGCAGGATCGGGTGTCACTTACCAAGACTCGAATCTCGTCGCTGAGTTGTCGGTGATCTGCGCCTGGGGCATCTGCGCCACCGAACCCGCGATCCGCTTCTGGTTTGCCTCGAAGACGCTGCCAAGTGTGCAAAAGGCGCGGGTTCGATGCCTAAGCGTCGGCTACATAGGCATATTCGCCGTCCTACTTTCGGCGGTAGCCGTTGGCCCAACGGGACAAGGCCCCTTCCTTTCGACACTTTATGTTGTCGCGCTTGCATTCGCCGTGCTTTTGTACCTTGCATTCGTGGGGCCCAGATGGCTGCGCACGCTGTGGCAAAGATCAGAAGAGTCGGCCCTAGCCGACACATGGGAAGATCTGATACTGGCTGCCCTCTCTACGCGAGAATTGGCCGAAGGGGCCTTGGATTGGGCCGTTCGATTGGTGGGCGGCGAAGGTGGGGTGGTTTTCGATGAGCGTGGCCATGTGGTCGCGTTGTCTGCGATCGGTGGATCGATAGCTCAAGAGATCAAGCCTCGTATCCCGCAAAACTTGCAGCGGGCCGAGGTGATCGCAGGGTCCCCTCCGCTGATTGGGGTGCCACTCCAGCGCGGGGCCGGTTCTTGGTACCTGGTGATAATGGCTGGGCCCTTCACTCCTTTGTTTGGATCTCACGAGATCGAACGTTTGAGGAGGTATTCCGGCTGGCTCAGCGTCGCTTTCGATCGCGTCCAGCTGATCGAGGATCTGGGCCGCAGAACCAAAGAACTGGACGAAGCGCAGCGCATAGGCAATATCGGCAGCTGGACCTGGGAAGTCGGAAAGGATCACTTGCGTCTCTCCCAGGAGTCGATGCGGATCTTCGGCATCAGTGACCCCGGCGATGTTTGCGATTACGGTTCACTACTTGGTCATGTGCATCCCGATGATCGCGCTCGATTCGATCTGCAGCTCCGTGACTCTTTACGGGATGGGACCGATTTCTGCATTGGGCATCGGATACTCAGGGCCGACGGAGAGGTTCGGACAGTCCAAACACGAGGCATGATCAAGGATCCGAATAACGACCACGACTTGCGTTTGACCGGAACATGCGAAGACATCACCGAATCGAGGCACTCGGAATTACTGGCCGGTCAGTTAGCTGCCATCGTGTCGTCTTCCGAAGACGCGATCATCAGTTATGACCTCGATGGAGTGATCGTCAGTTGGAACCACGGGGCTGAATCACTCTACGGATACACCGCTGAAGAAGCGATCGGCAGGTACTTCGGGTTCTTGCTGCCATTGGAAGCACAAAACAGTTACAAGATGATGCTCGACCGCGTGGTCTCCGGTCAAAGCCTACACGTTGATGACAAGCGCGTTCGTCACGATGGAAAAGTGCTTGACGTTTCGGTCACCATGTTTCCAATCATCGACTCACACGGCAGAGTCACGGGTGTTTCTGGTATAGCGCGCGACATCGGCCCGCGCAAGAAGGCAGAAACAGGATTGAAGCGCGCCCTGGCCAAGGAACGTGATGCACTCATGGAATTGCGAAGGGTCGATGAATTGAAGTCGGATTTCCTATCCACGGTGTCGCACGAGATCAGGACGCCGCTTACTACTATCAAGGGTATGAGCCACACCTCATGCAGCATTGGGACCGCCTCGAAGACGATCGCAGGAAAGACATGGTTTCAAGGGTCGTTGCGAAAGCGGAGTTGCTAGACCACCTGATCTCGGACCTGCTCGACTTCGGTTCGCTGGAAAGGGGTAAGTTGAGGATCGATGTTGGACCCATGCTCTTGAAGCCCCTGGTACTGCGGGTGATCGGGTCCGAGGACGGCCGGGTTTCCGCGCACGAGATCCACGTCAACATCGATGATGACTTCGTGGTGAATGCAGATCCAGATGCATTCGGGCGAGTGTTAAGCAACCTTCTTACGAACGCTGCCAAATTCTCTGCCGCTGGCAGTCCGATAACCATCGATGCTTCCAGGACCGGCGAGGATGTTGTTGTCAGCGTCACAGACACAGGGATCGGCATCCCGGTCGATGAACGGGCGAACATCTTCGAGCGCTTCTATCGGGTGTCGCGCGGCGAACGTGCTGCCCCCGGGACCGGGGTCGGTCTTGCTATCGCAAAAGACTTCGTCGAGGCTCAAGGGGGCCAGATCTGGGTTGCAGAGCCAGTTCACGCAAAGGGAACGACGATCAGCTTCACACTGCCTTTGGTGCGTGACGGGGCTGACGATGAATCCGCAACATCTACACCCACCAAAACATCATCATTGGCATGAAACTTTCGTCAGGCTGACAGCAATCTGCTGCGCGACTTCGAGCTCGATCCAAACAAGAACTATCAGCCGAGTGGCATGGGGTGATAGGTGTCCACTATGCTCCGCGACATCCGTCCACGATGCCCCGCGACATCACAATAGTCGGGCTGACAGGACTTGAACCTGCGACCCCTTGACCCCCAGTCAAGTGCGCTACCAAACTGCGCTACAGCCCGCTGCCCTCATGTTACTCGGATGACTAACCTCGGCGCGAGGAAGCGTACCTTCTCTCCTTCTCGCGCCAAACCAGCCGGATAGGATTGCCCGTGAAGCCGAATGTCTCCCGCAACCGGCGCTCTATGTATCGCAGCCATGTGATGTTCGGTCCCCCACTCGCGAACATCACGAATGTCGGAGGAGCCGTACTCGCCTGCGTAGCGTAGAGCACCCTCGAGTTTCGGCCGCTCGAGCGCGGTGCCGGTGCTCTTTGCTGGGCCTCTTGGATCACCTGGTTCAATCTCGAAGTCGGCACGCGCAGCGTTCTCGCCGCTAGGACCTCATCGAGTTGGCCGATGAGGCGCTTGATGCCCCGCTGGGTCCGAGCCGAGGTTCTCACCATCGGGGCGTAATCAACGAAGTGCAATCGATCGGCCATCGAACGCTCCGCTGTCTCGACAAGGTCTGGATCTTTGATCAGATCCCACTTGTTGAGGGCGACGATCGCCGCAACTCCTGCCTTTTCGACCTGTTTGGCTATCCGTTGATCCTGCGATGTCGCGCCCTCGGCCGCATCAACAACCAATACAGCAACATCGGCCCTTTCGATGGCATCGCGGGTTCTACTTGCACTGTAGATCTCGACACCCTGGGTCTTGGCGCGACGGCGGATGCCAGCGGTATCGATGAATCTGAAGAACCTGCCGTCGAGTTCGACGATCGTGTCGATGGAGTCTCGCGTTGTGCCGGGTTCGTGATGAACGATCGCTCGTTCTTCTCCCACGATCTTGTTGAATATCGACGACTTTCCTACGTTCGGCCGGCCAACTAAAGCGATCGACGGGATGGGCACCTCTTCATCGTTGTCCAACGTTTCGGGCAGGGCATCTACGATGCGATCCAACAGGTCCCCAGAGCCGCGGCCATGGATCGCGGAGACAACCATCGGCTCGCCTAGGCCAAGGCTCCACATCTCGGTGACATTTGCTTCATCGCGTTCGCTGTCTACCTTGTTGGCCACCAAGATCAATGGCTTGTCGACGCGACGCAAACGATCGGCGAGGGCCACTTCATCGGAGGTGATCCCAACCTCCGCGTCGACGACGAACAACACCAGGTCACAATCATTCAAGGCTGCAACAGCCTTGGCCGCCACCTTGCCTGTGATGCCTTCGTCCGTGGTCCTCATGGCTGACTCCAAGAGGCCACCCGTGTCCGATACCGTGAAGGTCCGACCTCCCCAGGAAACCTCGGTATCAACGCGGTCGCGGGTCATACCCTCTACGGGCCCAACGATCGAACCGCGCCGCGCTGCAAGGCGGTTAACCAAGGTTGACTTGCCTACATTCGGCCGCCCGATGATCGCAACCTTCGGGCGGGAGCCTGTTCTTGGTTCGGTCACGATCTCTCCTGTTCCTGCATAACGTTGCGCACGCTTTCGACGATCTTGGCAACCACTTCATCGATCGTCATCTGTGTCGTATCGATGACCGAAGCACCCTTCGCCACCAACAAAGGCGATGCAGCGCGCTCGGAATCTGTGAGGTCCCTTTCTTCGATCTTGCCTTTGTCGGTTCCGGTCCTTTGCGCTCTCTCATCGAGGGTAGCGGTCAAGAAGAACTTGAAAGGCGTTTGAGGGAAGACCACCGTTGCGATGTCTCGTCCTTCAACAACGCCGCCTAAGGCCCCTGCCCAATCTCTTTGGCGGCTCACCATCCAAAGCCTTACAGAGGCGTTGGTGGCGATCTTCGAAGCTCGTTCGCTCACGTCAGGCATGCGTATACGCAGCGAAACGTCTTCGCCGTCGAGGATAACCTTTCCGCCCGCGTAGGTGATGTTCGTCGTCGCCAGGAGATCTTTGATCTGGACATCATCCGCCGGGGTGAGATCGTTTTGGATAGCCTTGAAAGCCAAAGCCCGGTACATCGCGCCAGTATCCAGATGCGGAATACCCAGAGCGACCGCTACTGCCCGCGCGACTGTTGATTTGCCGGCCCCCGCAGGCCCATCGATGGCGACTATCACCGGCGCTTTCACTCGGCTACCTGGAACATCAGTTCCTCGAAGCCTGGGAACGAAACATCTGCAACTTCCCATCCATCGATCTCGATCGCATCTGTTGCCGCACAACTCGCGGTAGCACACGTAAGAGCTGTCCTATGGTCTCCGTGGGAATCAACTCGGCCCCCATGCAAACGTGTTGGTCCCTCGATACGCATGCCATCAGGAGTCTCCTCGATGTTCGCACCCAACCGTTTAAGGTTCTGCACCGTGGTGCGGATGCGATCGGACTCTTTGACCCTCAATTCATCCGCACCGGTTATGCAGGTAAGCCCTTGGGCGGACGTAGCCAAAAGAGCAAGCAATGGAACCTCATCGATGCAGGATGTGACCATCGCGTGGTCTATGTCTATCCCCTGAAGATCTCGATAGGCGATCACCAGGTTTCCATTCGGTTCGTACCCTTCATCGCCCTTTTCGATCGTCACGTCGGCACCCATCAAAGCGATGACGTCGAGGAAACCGGTGCGCGAGGGATTCAGACCAACATCCTCGATTCGCAGCTTCGAACCTCGAGCAAGACAGGCGGCGGCGATCAAGTAGCTCGCCGAAGAGATGTCACCGGGGACCCTTAGATCGAAGGGTTCCAAGGTCGGATAACGCCCTTGTCCTTGCACCGAGATCTCACGGCCATGCGATGCGACCTCGATCCCCAGCCAACGAAGAAGTCTTTCGGTGTGATCGCGGGTCGGCTGTTTTTCGATCACTTTTGTCGTGCCTTCCGCGGAAAGCCCGGCTAACAAGATGCAGCTCTTAACCTGAGCACTCGGAACAGCGGGTTCATGGACGATGCCTTTCAAGGGGGCCCCCGTGATAGCGATGGGAGCGAACCTTGCGTCGCGCATCTTCACGTTTGATCCCATCTCGATCAGTGGGAGTCCGATCCGATCCATGGGCCTTGCTGACAAAGAAGCGTCACCTTCGAGCACGAACCGTCCCTTGGCTCCGGCAAGCATGCCCGCCAAAAGCCTCATCGTGGAACCGGAGTTCGCACAATCAACGTTCACTCCATCGGCAGGAAACCACCCTTTCGACTCGACGAAGTACGCGCCGTCTTGATGTTCTACCTTCGTTCCGAACGAATTCAATGCCTTGGCCGTTGAACGAACGTCGGCCCCTGGAGCCGCGTTTGCGATATGGCTTACTCCCTCGGCCATCGCAGCCAAGATCAACGCCCGGTGGCTGATCGATTTGTCTCCAGGCACGGTCGTGCGTCCAGCGATCCGTTCGATCGGTTGAAATCTCATTCGGGCTGATACCCCCGATCAACAAGCGTATGCGTAGCCGCGCGGGCATTGTCTTCACCCGCGACCCAGATCGAGATCGTCCCGCGCCCTCCTTCGGGAGAATGCGTGATGTTCAGGTCTTCTATGTTCACGCCAGCCTCTCCAAGCGATGTAGTGACTTCGGCCAGTGCGCCGGGTTTGTCGGGCACGGGGATCTTTATCTCGATCATCTCGTCAACATCGATCCCAGGTTTCGCTCCAAGAGCACGGCGTGCCAGGCGCGCTTCATCGAGCACCGTTCTAAGCTTGTCCCAATCGGCTTCCTCGACCAAACCTTTCAACTCATTAAGGCGCTCACCGAATCCCGAGATAGCAGTGGCCACAGCAAACTTGTTCTCTTTCAAGATGTCGACCCACATCTCGGTTGGGCTGGCCGCGATCCTGGTCATGTCTTTGAATCCACCCCCCGCTATCAACGGCGTCCCACCACCCGATGCGAGGTCGCTAGCGAAGCCCATCAACGCGCTGGCCACCACCTGCGGAAGATGACTCGCCACCGCCATGGCTTCATCGTGTTTGCGTGGATCAAGAGCGAGCACCTGCACCCCAAGGCTCCCGAGCAGTCGGACCAAACGTCCGTAGGCAACTGCATCCGTAGCATCGGTAGGAGTCAAGATCCAATCGGCTCCGTCGAATAGGTCTTCGGAAGCCGCGTCGATCCCTTCGTGTTCGGAACCAGCGATCGGATGTCCCCCGATGAAGGCCACCTCAGAGCCACTTTCTGCTATGGCATCGATGATCGACGACTTGGTGCTGCCCACGTCGGTGACGATGGCACCAGGGGGAACGTCGGATCGGATCTTGTGGAAGACCTCTGCGACCATGCTCGAAGGAACGGCGATCAGGATGAGATCGGCATCGTGAACAGTAGAAGCAAGGTCCACGCCTGCACGATCTATCGCGCCCCTGGCAACGGCCTTCTCCAGCGACCTCCGGTCGATGTCGAAGCCAATAACCTCGATGGCCGGATCTGCCCTTTTGCAGGCCAGACCGAACGAGCCGCCCATCAATCCCGTGCCGATGACGCAGATTGTCGATGGACGCCAGACCTCGTTGTCAGGCAAGCCCTGATACCGCTTCGCGCACGGCTTTGATCTTGCTCATCAATGAGTCGAACTCTTCGAATGTGAGGGCTTGGGCGCCATCCGAAAGCGCCTCCGATGGATCGGGATGGATCTCGACCATCAAACCATCGGCTCCTGCGGCAACCGACGCTAACGACAATGGAAGGACAAGATCCGCTCTACCGGCTGCATGACTTGGATCCACCACGATGGGCAGATGCGACGCTCGACGAAGAACCGCGATCGCAGCAACATCCAGGGTCGCCCTGGTACTGGGTTCGAAGGTCCTGATCCCGCGCTCACACAAGATGATGTTTTCGTTGCCGCCTTTGGCGATGTATTCAGCGCTCATAAGGAGCTCCTCGATCGTGTTCGAGAAACCCCGCTTTAAGAGCACAGGCTTGCGCTGAAGGCCGACCTCGCGAAGAAGCAAGAAGTTCTGCATGTTGCGGGCCCCGATCTGGATGCAATCGGCGACTTCGAGCACCCTCTCCAGATCTCGGATATCGAGCACCTCGGTCACCACCGGCAAGCCTGTTTGCCTTTTGCATTCGGCCAAGAGGTCAAGGCCCCCTTCTCCCAATCCTTGGAAGACATATGGCGAGGTGCGCGGTTTGAACGCCCCGCCGCGAAGGATCTGGGCGCCAGATGCGGCAACGGCTTTCGCACTCGAGATCGCCTGTTCCTCGTTCTCCACAGAACAAGGACCAGCGATCATGGTTAGAGCATCCCGCCCAACCGTCGCATCGCCCACCTTCACACTGGTGCCCTCTGGATGAAACTCTCTCGCGACGAACTTGTACGCCTTGCTGATGGAAACGGTCCGCTCCACCCCCGGCAAAGCGTCGAGCGGAATGTCCACAAGTCGTTCCCGGTCCCCCAACGCGCCTATGATCGTTCGAAACTCACCAGTCGAAACATGTGCTTGCATCCCCGCTTGCTCGATGCGGTCGATCACATGCTGAACGTCCGATTCAGTAGCGTCTGATCGCATAACGACAAGCATGGGGGCCTTCCTGGTTCCTCGGGTCGCTACTCGGGCAAGTCGGTTCGCAGTTGGCGAGCGTCTTTCAAGTAGACGTGACGCAGAGAAGTGTAGTCGCGTGTTGTGTAGGCGTGAACCAGAACCCTGATGCAGCGCGGGATGGCTCCTGCGACGTCGATCTCCTGCGCACACAGCAATGGGATGTCGGAGATCCCCATACCTCTGGCGGCGGCAGCCGGGAACTCTGACGTGATATCCGGCGTCGCAGTGAACACCAAGCTCACGAGGTCTTGTTTCATGAGTCCGTTTCGCTCCATGACTTCGCGGAGCAACTCAGCCGTTGCCTTGACGACTTCGTCCTTCGTGTCCTCATCTAGAGTGACGGCGCCCCTTACGGCCCGCACCCTAGGTTCGCTGGTCGCGCTCATCGACTCAGATTGTCATAGTCCGACAAGGTCGTACAGAAGGGCAACTTCCTTGGAGGTGAGTTTGCGGAACGTCCCTGTGGCGAGCCTTCCTATCTTTAGTCCCGCGATCGCCGTCCGCGACAGGCGCGTGACCGGATGGCCAACAGCCTCCAACATCAACCTGACAACGTGTTTGCGTCCTTCGTGAACGGTTATCTCAACGACCGATCGAGCGCTCCGACCGCGCGTCGAACCCAGGATCTTTACATCGCGAGCAATCGCGGGTCTGCCGTTGTCGATCTTCACCCCGCTCTTCAAAGTCTTGGTGTCTTCATAGGTGACGGCGCCAGACACTTGTGCGATGTAGGTCTTGGGGACCTGAAAACTAGGGTGCGTCAGCCTGTGCGATAACTCACCATCGTTGGTCAAGAGCAAGAGTCCTTCGGTTGCGGCATCCAGTCGCCCAACCGGGAATACACGCCTGTCAGAGGCCACCAGGTCCAACACCGTTGGTCGGCCTTCGGGGTCGCGTGACGAAGTGATCACGCCTTCCGGTTTGTTGACCATGTAATAGACCTTCGAGTGGTCCGTCGGGACACGCGATCCATCGACCTCGAGACGGTCTTTCTCCGGTACGACGCGCTGTCCTAGTTCGGCGACCTTGCCGTTCACCATCACGCGTCCTTGCCTGATGAGATCCTCCGAGGCCCTGCGCGACGCGATGCCGGCCTCCGCCATCACCTTCTGGATGCGTTCGCCCTCCACCGATAAGCGATGTCCCCCAGCCGAAGGGCGTTCAGCACTAGCGGCAGGCCTAGAGGCTGCAAGGGGTCGGTTGGAGGGCGCGATCGAGCCTGGCACCGACGGATTCTTCCTCGCTTTAGATCCCAGGTCCGAGCCCCGACTCCATCCGCTCAACCTCTTGTGTATCAGGCATGAACTGCGGGAGAGATGGCAGGTCGGCGAGCGATGCCAGTCCCATGCGTTCCAAGAATGTGGTTGTGGTTCCGTACAAGATCGCTTGACCTGGCCCCTCATCGCGGCCGACCTCTTCGATCACCCCGCGCAGAAGAAGTGTACGAAGAACCCCTTCCGAGGACACACCACGTATCTCGGCGATCTGCCCACGCGACACCGGTTGCCGGTAAGCGATGATCGAAAGGGTTTCGAGAGCAGCTTGGCTCATCCGTGAACTGCGATTTTCGCTTATGAACCGTTCAAGGAAGCCAGCAGCATCCGGATGCGTGGTGAGACGCCAACCCCCCGCGATGTTCCTTAGAACGATGCCCCTTCGGTTCTTGTCGTAGTCGGCTCCAAGTTCGATCAACTCTGATTCGATATCGCTTGCGGGGACTTCCAACAGTACTGCGAGGTCGGCCGTGGCAACCGGTTCGTCGGCCACGAACAGCACAGCTTCGATTATCTGCTTCAAAGGTGAGTCATCCATCCTTACGCTCCATCATCTAAGCGGCTCTCGCCATCTGATAACGATGTCTCCGAAGGGCATCGCTTGCTCCAGCTCAACGGATTGTCGTTTGAAAAGTTCAAGCAGGGCCAGGAAACGCACAACGACATCTATGCGTCCTTGTGATTGCTGTTTCAGTTCGCTGAAAAGTGTCGTACCGCGGGCTTTGATCTCGGCGATGAGTAGGTCTACCATCTCGCCGACACTGACCCTGATAGGGGTCACGTGTGACGTATCGATCGCCACGTCACTCTTAGGAGCGAACAGTCTCGCCGCCGCCCGCGCGAGTCGCTCGGGAGTTATCCCCTCGATGACATCCGGCGCTGAGGGGGCCAGTTCGGGGGGCAGGTCGGCGTCACGAGAGAAATATCCGACATTGGCGTCGAGCATCGAGGAGAAGACGACTGACGCCGACTTGAATGTCGAATACTCGATCAGTCGATGAAGCAGGTGATCACGCTCTTCTAGAAGCGCAGCCAGTTCGGGGTCGTCGATGACTCGCTTGGGGAGAAGCTTTATCGACTTCAGCTCGAGCAGCGTCGCGGCCAGCACCAGGAAACTGGAAGCGACTTCGAGTTCGATCTCGCCCATCTGTTTGACTGCTCGAAGGTATTCGTCCGTGATCGTCGATATCGATACGTCAGCGATATCAAGTCGCTCCTTGGAAACGAGCTGAAGCAGAAGGTCCAGGGGACCTTCAAAGACTTCGAGGCTAACGGAATAGGTCATAAGCAGTGCGCTCCAGCATAGACATCGCGAACTGGCGCCCGGCGGATTTTTGGTTCCTAGCGCCTAGGACCCGCTGGACCTCAGCCCGACTTTTTCCCGCACCTGTTTGATCGTGCCTGTCGCTATCGCTCTTGCTCGCTCCGCTCCACGGTCGAGGATCTTGTCCAGTTGCGCCGGGTCGGAGGCGAGGTCCTCGTACTTGGCCCGAAAAGGGTCGAGGAACGCAACGATCGCCTCGGTTAAAGCTGATTTGAGGTCGGCGTACCCCTTCCCGCTGAAATCCTCAACTAGGGCCTCAACCGGTCTGCCCGTAACGGCCGAGAAGATGTCGAGCAGGTTCGATACCGCAGGCTTGTCCGCCCCGTAGGTTACTTCCCGCCCAGAGTCGGTGACAGCCCTTGCCACCTTGGCTTTCACCGCGTCGGGAGTGTCGTTCATCCAGATCAAGCTGTTAGGGCGCTCGACGTGAGCGCTTTTGTCCATCTTGCGTGAAGGGTCATCGAGCGAACGGATCCTCGCGCCATGCTGCGAGATCAGGGCCTGCGGGATCGGGAAGGTGTCACCCAGCTGCTTGTTGAAACGTTCGGCCAGATCGCGCATCAGTTCCAGGTGTTGCTTTTGGTCGTCCCCGATGGGGACCAGATCGGCCTTGTAGGCAAGCACGTCCGCGGCCATCAGCACCGGATAGATCAACAATCCCGCGCCGACACCGGACTGGTCTTGGTTTCGACCTTTGTCCTTGAACTGGGTCATGCGGCTCAGTTCGCCCATGCGCGAAACGCATGTGAGGATCCAAGCCAGCTCCGTATGCTCCGGAACATCGGATTGGGCGAACAGGATCGTCCGCTCCGGGTCGAGCCCATAGGCGATCAGCGACGCTGCCAGCTGCCTCGTCCTGCGAGCCAAAGAATCCGGCTCCCAGCCAACGGTCATGGTGTGCAGATCGACGATGCAGATAAGGCTCTCGTATGAATCCTGCAGGCGGACCCAATGTTGGAACGCGCCGATGTAATTGCCGAGATGAGGCACTTCGGAAGTCGGTTGTACGCCTGAAAAGACCCTTGGCATGCGTAGATTCTTCCAGAAACGGCTCGCTAACGACGCTTTGCCCGTATCCTCGAAGACTGATGCCCTCTTGCGCTCCCCTTCAATGTCTGTTCGGACGACCTCCGGACCCGCTTGCGTTCCTCGTCATCGCAGTTGTGCTGATCACGTCGATTTCCTTGCACGAGTTCGGCCATGCATTTGCCGCAGATCGTCTTGGGGACAAGACGGCCCGACTGGCCGGCAGGTTCACGATCAACCCCTTGTCCCACCTCGACCCAGTCGGTTCTTTCATGCTCGTATTCGCGGGATTCGGATGGGGAAAGCCGGTGCCGTTCAACCCCAGGATGCTGAGGTGGAAGCGGTTCGGTGCGGCAGCTGTGGCTCTGGCGGGGCCAGCCGTCAATGTTTTGCTTGCCTTCCTAGGAGCAGCCGCGTGGGCGGGATCTCATCCCGGGTCGCGCGCGGCAAGGCTTTTCCTGCTCACTCTCGTCCAATACA
This sequence comes from Actinomycetota bacterium, assembly GCA_046262935.1. Lineage (GTDB taxonomy): Bacteria > Actinomycetota > CADDZG01 > JAHWKV01 > JAHWKV01 > JBHELT01. Next base: position 25,150 of record JBHELT010000061.1, read on the forward strand.
ACGTGCTCCTAGCGGTGTTCAATCTCGTCCCCATACCTCCGCTAGACGGCTCCCGGATCCTTGGCTCGGTCCTCCCGCCGTCCAAACAGCACTTCATCTACTTCCTGGACAAATGGGGTTTCGTTTTGCTGCTCGTGTTCGTTTTCGCGGTTTTTCGACCCGTCTTTGGCCCGATCGTAGGTAGCCTTACGCTTCAGGTTTTCCGCCTGGTAGGAGCACCCCTGATCTGATACCCGCCTGCCTGGCGCCAGTCTGTAAATAGATTTATCAACTTATTTACTTGCTGCCTTCGCTCCTTCCACCCTTCTACCCTTCTCCCCTTTTTGAGCCGTCCAATGACTGGCGGCATCGATCGACGGGCCGGTGATGAGGCTCAACCTCTTACGACCTGACTCTTAGCTTCGGAGCCTGCGATCTGTCGATCTCGATCCCTGGCCTGAGGATGAGTGCAAGCAAGGGATCGTCCGCCGGACTTGCCGGCGCGCCGAGGACCACCAAGGGCCCATACCACAGGCCGCTCGGAGCCTTTCGAAACTGGTGACTGCCACCGGGTTGCAGGATTCGCGTCCCACCCAAGTCATCCGGGACAATAGAAGGTACGTCAAGGGGATGAATAGACTTCTCGATTGCTCCACTTGTCTACTTATAGATGGACGTTCTAGTCATCCTCCGTTATGGGAGTAGTTGGCAGCCCAAGGTCTGTCACGCCCTAACTATTAACGGAAGCCTTATGGTTTACCAACGAGTAAGGGTCCAGCGCACCTTTATGCTACCCGCCACGCCGGGGTGAGAGATCGTGGGACAGAAACCGGCCATCCTCCATCGCCGATGCGTGTCACTTGCTCTGCCCGAAGATTGCTAAAGCGGCAAGGCTCCGTATCTACTTATCCCTTTGGCCACTAAGCGACGAGAAGACAAAGGAGCCCTTTGACTTCTCTCTAAGGACCTTACACCTAGACGGACACATGGGGACTTGGTTACTTATCGCTGTGTCGATCCAGGGACACACCACACCCGTTTCCCCAAGGAGTCGTATCTCTCCTAAGTATCGATATATCGACAATAGGTCACCGTGCTGCAGAGCCAATCGGTGCCCGAAATAGACATATCTCTATAGTGACTTAGAGGCATCGTTATTGATATATCTATCAATTTCCCTCTATATCGAGTTAGTTCTTTATGGTGAAATCCCTTAAGTCATTTGGGCCCTTGTTGGCTTAGCCCGAAATATCCGAAACGCTAAAGGGGCATAGTTACAAGGAGACAAAGAGTCTTCAGTGCTTGTCGGCTTGGCTATAGGTCGATTTCACCCAAAGAAGATCTCCAGCGCGCCGTCACGCTCTCTCGGGACAGCCTTCGGTAGTCCTCCTCCTCCT
>JBHELT010000062.1:0-6354 GCA_046262935.1 Actinomycetota bacterium
TCGCCACCGGTTGCCTGAAATCCTTGGGGTGAGGAGACGTATAGCGCACCCTTCGAAGCCCGGGGATCCCGTCGAGCGCCATCAAAAGATCAGCGAAACGCGATGTGCCGTATATATCGCGGCCGTAGGAGTTCACGTTCTGGCCAAGAAGTGTCACTTCCACGATGCCTTGAGCTGCCGCGTCGGTTACTTCGGCGATGATGTCGCCAAGACGGCGCGAGGCCTCTTCGCCCCTTACGGTGGGAACGATGCAGAAGGTGCAAGAGTTGTTGCAGCCGAACTGGATCGCCACCCACGCAGAGAAAGTCGAACCACGCCGCACCGGCAGGGCCGACGGAAAGACCTGAAGGGTTTCGGCGAACTCGACAACCGGAACGCCCTGTGCCTCGACCTGGCGGATGAGACCGGGCAGTGAATCGATGTTTCGCGTCCCGAGCACAACATCGACCCATGGGGCCTTTTCGACTATCACCGAGCGATCTTTCTCGGCCAAACATCCGCCGACGATCAACTTCATACCTGGTGTTTGATCCTTGAGAGCCTTGGCGTGGCCGAGGTGTCCGTATAAACGATCATCGGCGTTCTGCCTGATTGCGCAGGTGTTGAAGATAACCAGGCCGGCCCCTTGAGGCTCGCCTACCTTTGCAAACCCCGATGCTTCCAGGAGGCCCTCGATCCGCTCGGAATCGTGCTCGTTCATCTGACAGCCGAACGTCTTGATGAAGTAGGTCTTAGGAGGCATCACACGTAGATGATAGGTGACTCTTCTCCGAATGTGGCTGGAAGGATTACAGGGGAAGGGGGTCGGACTCGGACTCGGCGTCTGACTCGTGGACGGTAAGGGTGGATAGGTGCACAGACTGCGGTGAGCGGTTCTCGACCCTCAGCCTGATCGCGGTTCGGTGGGAACCGTCGATGTCAACGTCTGAGAACGTCGGCACGCAAACCAGATCGATCCCTCCCGATGCGACGAATCCACGAGCGATGGCGATCGCCTTTACGGCCTGGTTGAGGGCACCGGCTCCGATGACCTGCAGGTCCACGGTCCCCGACTCGCGGATGATGCCCGCTATCGCACCTGCCACGGAATTGGGGTTCGACTTCGCGGAAACCTTGAGAAGTCCGATGCCTTCCATCCTGCTACTCAGGCTCCTTTGGTCCAGGCGGGGCCGTGAAGGGTTCTCGCCCACCGACGATCAACTGTCACCAACGTATTCGGCAAAACGGGTCAATTTCCTGCACGAACGGGATATTTTTTTGACTTCCTCGTGCCTAGCGGATCAAGCTCCGAAGCCCATTTTCCTCATTTGGCGAACTCAACCGCCCTATGTTCACGGATCACCATGACTTTGATCTGGCCCGGATATTGCAGTTCTTCCTCGATCTTTTTGGCGATATCCCTGGCGAGAACCTCGGACTGCAAGTCGTCGACCTGGTCTGAGCGCACCATGACTCGAACTTCGCGACCGGCCTGCATGGCGTAGCACTTCTCAACTCCTTCGAACGATGTCGCAAGAGCCTCGAGTCGTTCCAAGCGTTTCACGTAGGTTTCTAGGCTCTCGCGTCTGGCCCCTGGGCGCGCACTCGATATCGCGTCAGCGGTCTGGGTGATCACGGCCTCGATGGTGCGCTGTTCGACTTCGTTGTGGTGGGCCTCGATCGCGTGCACCACCGCAGGAGCCTCTTTCAGGCGCCGAGCCAGCTCCGCCCCTATCAACGCATGCGAGCCTTCGACCTCGTGGGTGATCGCCTTTCCTATGTCGTGAAGAAGCGTGCACCGCCTTGCAAGGACCGGGTCTGTCCCCAGCTCAGAGGCGATAACCCCTGCGATGTGGGCAGCCTCTACCAAGTGCTTCAACACGTTTTGCCCATATGAAGTTCGGTAGTTGAGGCGGCCAAGGACCTTTACCATCTCCGGGTGCATATCGGTTATGCCGGTTTCTAGCAGGGCCCACTCCCCCGCGTCTCTGATGGCGCGCTCGACCTCGGTCTTGGACTTTTCGAACATCTCTTCGATACGAGCCGGTTGGATACGGCCATCACCGACGAGTTTTTCGAGCGTCAGGCGTGCCACCTCCCGGCGGATCGGGTCGAAACAGGAAAGGACAACCGATTCGGGAGTGTCGTCGATCAGAAGGTTGGTGCCGGTCACGGACTCGAAGACCCTGATGTTTCGGCCCTCACGGCCGATGATGCGGCCCTTCATCTCATCGCTCGGAAGCGTGACCACCGAGATCGCATTTTCTGATGTCTCTTCGGTGGCAACCCTTTGGATCGCGATCGCAACGATCTTGCGTGCCCGGCGCTCGGCCTCTTCGCGGGCCTGGGCCTCGATGTCGCGGATCAGCGTCATCGCCTCGCGCTTGGCGTCGTTCTCGATCTGAGCAACCAGTTGCACCTTGGCCTCCCCAACGCTCATGCCGGCTATCCGTTCCAGCTCAGTGTTGTGGCGACTAAGGGTGCTTTCCAGCTCAGACTTCAAAAGGTCCACGCTGGTCTCTTTGTCCGCAAGGGAGCGCTCTTTGCCCTCCAATCGGCGGGCTGTCTGATCTATGGTTTCCTCGCGCTGAGCAAGGCGGCTTTCTTTCTTCTGTACTTCGGAGAATCTTTCCTTGGCATCTTGTTCAGCCTGCTGTCTGACCTTGAGAGCTTCATCCTTGGCTTCGACCAGGGACTCCTTCTTCAAGGCCTCGGATTGACGTTCGGCGTCGGCCACTATGTCGCGCGCACGCTGCGCGGCCGATCCAGCACGTTTTTCCGATGCTCTCGCGTTGACGACGTATCCAACTGCGAGACCAACGAGCAGACCCACTATCGCCACTATCGGTACGGAAGCGGGCATCTTTTCCCTCCTTGCATACAAAAAACCGAGCCAAAGGCTCGGCCGAAGAGGGTTCTTTCTATGAGATTGGGCGAAAGCGAAAGCTAGGGTCTACAGATCCCCAGGCGACTCACCTTCGTATTCAATCTCCTGCTTCCTTGTCTGACAGCGGACTATTTGAAAAACAGCTTAATTATCGAGTCTCAGGCCGTTGCTTCGACGAACCTTCTTCAGGCCGGCAAGACAATCTTAAGGGCGGCTCGCGCGGGGGTCAATCAACCTCGACCACTGACAGTGCTTGCCGGGTCGCCTCGGCCACGATATCGGGCTGAAAACCCCTCTGGAAAAGGAACCCAGCCGTTCGCTGGTAAGCCGTCTGGCGGCGGTGCCTGGCAACTGATCTGACCTTTTTGAGGGCGAGGGCCGTTGCCCTTTCCAATTCGCTCGGCACGCCGTCGCCCCAGTTTTCTTCTTCGGCGTCCCCGTCTGCGTCCCGGCCAGGCCCGACTCGCGAGAAGCCGATAACGCGACCGCCCGAACGCTCGGACCGTGTGGCGAGAGCGTCTTCGATCACTGCTGCCGTCACTCCCTTGTAGAGCAACTCTCGCCTCATCCGCTCGACAGCGTGACCCTTGGCCATGGCTCTGTCGATGACCTGAGCGGCATAGTCGAGGTCGTTTAGAAGACCCACTTCTTCGAGGCGGTCAAGGACTTCTTCGACGGCACGCGAGTGGCCCCCGGCACTAAGCAGCCTGCCAGCGAGTTCGTCGCGGGAGCGGGCCTTTACCCCGAGGAGCTTTAGCGCTTTTGCTTTCAGCTCCTCGGGGGTTGGCTCAGAGTCGTGGGTGGACGACGTCATCCGTCGATGGTCAACTCGGAATCGGAGAGTTGCTCGATGGGTCCCGCGGCTGTGCCATCGAGGATGGCCTCGTCGCCACTGGGGACCAGACCCATCGCTATCTTCACCCGGCTTTCGATCTCGGAGTACACATCGGTGTGTTCGGCGAGGAAGGCCTTGGTGTTTTCTCTTCCCTGACCGATCTGGTCTCCTTCGAACAGGTACCAAGACCCGGACTTGTTGACGATGCCCAAGTCGACCGCCGTATCGAGCAGCGAGCCTTCCTTGGATATCCCGTGGCCATACTGGATATCGAATTCGGTCTGTCGGAAGGGGGCGCTCACCTTGGATTTCACGACCTTGACCCTCACTCGGGTGCCAACCACCTCGGTGCCCTCTTTGAGGTTCTCGATCTTGCGGATATCGAGGCGCACCGATGAGTAGAACTTGAGGGCCCGGCCCCCAGGTGTGGTCTCGGGAGAGCCGAACATGACCCCGATCTTCTCTCTCAACTGGTTGATGAAGACGATCATCGTGTTAGAGCGGCTGACGTTACCAGCCAACTTTCGAAGAGCCTGGCTCATGAGCCTTGCTTGCAAACCCATGTGCGAATCGCCCATCTCGCCCTCGATCTCGGCCCTTGGAACAAGAGCAGCAACCGAGTCGACGACGATCAGGTCGATGGCGCTCGAGCGCACCAGCATGTCGGCGATCTCGAGACCCTGTTCGCCAGTATCGGGCTGCGAAACCAGCAACTCATCGACGTTGACACCGAGGTTGCGGGCATAGACGACATCGAGGGCGTGCTCGGCATCGACGAACGCTGCGATACCCCCGCGCTTTTGGGCTTCGGCGATAACGTGAAGACAAACCGTTGTCTTGCCTGAGCTTTCGGGGCCGAAGATCTCGATGATCCTGCCTCTAGGCAGGCCTCCGATACCGAGTGCGACATCAAGACCAAGCGATCCGGTCGGTATCACATCTACAGCGACTGATCCGTGTTCACCGAGGCGCATGATCGCCCCTTTGCCGAACTGCTTCTCGATCTGAGCCAATGCCAGGTCGAGCGACTTATCCCGTTCGCTGGTCACCTTGTCGGCGTCGTTCTTAGCCATCTACCACTCCTCTCACTACCTTTTTCACGAACCCGGCCCCTTTGACCGGCTGACTTTCAGCAGGATAGGGACTGGGTCTGACAAGATTAGAGCGAACAGGTGTTCGATGCCAGTATTCTTGAAAAATCTTTCGTCAGGCGAGAATCACCAGGATGTAATTATACGCCTGACCTCGGTCCCGCCCCAAGCAAGAAGTCGGCGACGACCTCGTAAGTTGCACCCTTTGGATGCAGGTGACTCTCGAACAGAGTGAGTTTGGAGATTTCGAAGGCATCCTCTATCACAAGGGCCTGGGCGACTTCGAGTTGGCTGCGGACCGAGATGGGACGCTTCATCCTGGCAAGGGTGACGTGGGATTTGAACGGCCTCGCTTCGGGTGTGAACCCGGCCTTCACCGCGGCTGTCTCGATCATCGAGTGCAACTCGACCAGCGATCCATCATCGTCGCCGAGCCCCGCCCAGACGACTTTGGCTGCCCGCACCGACGGGTAGGCCCCCAGCCCAGACAACCGCGCGACGCAAGGGTGCACCGTGGAGCACGCAGCTGCCATCTCGAAAGAGAGATGCTCGACGGCTTCAGGCGCAACGGAGCCGAGGAACCGAAGTGTGCAGTGCCGAGCTTTCCTCGGGGTCCATCGTGCTTCGAGCGAAGAGATTGCCTCGACACACGCATCGAGGGAATCTTGGTGCGTGGCGGGGATGGTTGCGGCCACGAAAAGCCTCAGTCGGCGTCGACCTTGCCGAGCAGGAACAGCCTGAGTAGATTGAGGCTCGCCGTCGTCCCCCATCTCCGGACGGCCGCCCGGCCCCCGGGGGCCATGATCTGCCTGTGGGTGGCACCGCCCTCCCAAGCCAGACCCAAGAACATCGTTCCAACCGGCTTTTCTTCCGGCTCGGGACCAGCTTCACCGGTGGTCGAAAGCCCAACGTCTGCGCCGGTTCTGGTCCTTGCTCCCTTCGCCATATGGACCGCTACCTCAGCCGAAACGGCGCCATGCTCCTCGATCATCGACGAAGGCACACTCAAGTCATCGATCTTCACTTCATTGGAGTAGGTGACGTAACCGCCCAACAGGAAGTCCGAAGTGCCTGGGGCGTCTACTAACCGGGAGAGCACCATCCCGCCGGTGAATGACTCGGCAACCGCAACCGTCATCTTCTTGGCGATCATCATCTCGCCGATCACCCCTTCGAGCGTTTCGTCGTCGACGCCGAATACCAGTTCGCCAAGCAGTTGGCGGATGGCTACTTCGACAGGTGCGATGGCGCTTTGGGCTTGGTCTTCGATCCCCTTGGCCGAGACCCTGATCTTTACTTCTCCGGCCGAAGCTAGCAGTGCGATCGTCGCGCCAGAGGCCCCCTGAAGATCGTCGATCACTGGTGCGATCCGATGCGCTAGGTCGGATTCGCCGATGCCGGCTACTTTCAGCACGCGGGAAACCAATCGCACCTGCCCTGCGAGCGCCGATAGATGCGGCAGAACGAGTTCGCGCATCATGTGCTCCATCTCGGAGGGGACCCCAGGCACAGCGAATATCCAAACGTCGCCCTGTTGCAACATCACACCAGGAGCGGTTCCG
>JBHELT010000063.1:0-11620 GCA_046262935.1 Actinomycetota bacterium
CCCCATAGGTGTTGAGTACGTGACCTTGCCAACCTCAGACGTTGGTGAGTATTGACCTTTGGTGAGGCCGTAGATCTGGTTGTTGAACAAGATGATCTTAAGGTTCATGTTGCGGCGTATGGCATGGATGAAATGGTTGCCGCCTATCGACAACGCATCGCCGTCACCGGTGACCACCCAGACATCGAGGTCTTGGCGCGCCATCGCGATGCCACTCGCGATCGCAGGGGCCCTGCCGTGGATGCTGTGGATGCCGTATGTGTTCATGTAATAAGGGAAACGGCTGGAGCACCCGATACCCGATACGAAAACTACCTTCTCGCGCGCGATGCCAAGTTCGGGCATCAACCCCTGTACCGCTGCTAGGACCGCGTAGTCGCCACAACCGGGACACCACCTGACTTCTTGGTCTGAAACGAAGTCTTTCTTGGTCAGCGCAACCGCTACACTCCCGGAACCATTCGCCGGAATCTCGTCACTCATCGATCATCTCCAGGATCTTGGCTTCGATCTCGGCGGCCCGGAATGGAGCGCCCTGCACCTTGTTGTAGCCGCGCGCATCGACCAGATACTCGTAGCGCAGCATCTTCTGCAACTGACCCATGTTCATCTCGGGGACCAGGATCTTGGTGTAAGCGCTCAGAACCTTCCCGAGGTTCTTAGGAAATGGGTTCAGATGAACCAGATGCGCCTGCGCCACCTTTTGGCCCCGAGCCCTTACACGGCGAACGCCGGCACCGATCGGTCCCCAGCTGGAGCCCCAGCCGATGACCAGCACCTCGGCGCCATCGGGATCGTCGACCACTACGTCGGGGATGTCTCTCGCTATGCCCGCAACTTTCGCCGCGCGAAGACGAGTCATCAGTTCGTGATTCTCTGCGTCATAAGAGATATTGCCTGTACCGTCGGCGTGTTCGAGCCCACCGATGCGGTGCTCGAGGCCAGATGTTCCGGGGATGGCCCAGGGCCGCGCCAGTGTTTCCGGGTCACGAAGGAATGGCCAGTACTCACCATCGTGGTTCGGCTCGGTTGCGAAATCGACACTGATGTCGGGAAGAGATTCGATGCTCGGTATCAGCCATGGTTCGGAACCATTGGCCAGGAAACCATCGGACATCACGAAGACAGGAGTTCGGTACTTGAGTGCGATGCGTGATGCCTCGATAACTGCGTGGAAACAGTGAGATGGCGAGTACGCAGCGACGATCGGGATCGGGGCTTCACCATGTCTGCCGAACATCGCGAGCAGAAGATCAGATTGTTCGGTTTTGGTGGGCAGGCCAGTTGACGGACCGCCGCGTTGAACGTCGATGATCAACATCGGAAGTTCCATGGCCATCGCCAAACCGATGGTTTCGCTCTTGAGGTCAACGCCAGGACCACTAGTTGTTGTCGCGGCCAAACTCCCGGAGAACGCGGCACCAACACACGAGGCGGCCGCAGAGATCTCGTCTTCAGCCTGGAAGGTGCGGACGCCGAAATGCTTGTAGTTGGAAAGTTGATGAAGGATCTCGGACGCGGGAGTGATGGGATACGAACCAAGGAACAATGGGAGCTTCGCCTGATGCGCTGCGGCGATGAGCCCCCAGGTGAGAGCTGCGTTGCCTGTGATGTTGCGATAGGTGCCTGGGGCAAGAGCTGCGGGCTTGACGCTGAAGGTCGACGTGAACAGTTCAGCCGTTTCACCGAAGTTGTAACCTGCTTTGAAAACGCGCAGGTTAGCGTCGAGAACGTCCGGTTTCTTGCCGAACTTCTTGTTCAAAAATTCGATCGTCGGCTCGATGGGCCGGTGGAACATCCAACTCATGACACCCAGAGCGAACATGTTCTTGGATTGGTCGATCTGCTTTTTTCCGACCTCAAGGCCCTTCAGGGCTTCGCCCGTGAGACGCGACATCGGTATCTCGTAAATCTGGTAACCGCTGAGGGATTCATCTTTCAACGGGTCGGCGCTGTATCCGGCCTTGTCGAGGTTAGTTTGATTGAAAGCATCGGAGTTCACGATCAAGATGCCGCCGCGGACCAATTCTTTGATGTTCGACTTGAGGCCCGCTGGGTTCATGGCCACTAGAACATCGGGGGCGTCGCCAGGAGTGAGGATGTCGTGGTCCGAAAAGTGGACCTGGAAAGACGAAACTCCCGCTAGCGTTCCGGCCGGGGCCCTGATCTCTGCGGGGAAGCTCGGCAACGTCGATAGGTCGTTGCCCAAAACTGCGGTTGCATCGGTGAATCTGCTTCCCGCAAGCTGCATGCCGTCACCGGAGTCACCTGCGAACCGGATGACGACCCTATCCAGCTCCTTGACCGGAGCCGTTGCCATTTAGATTTGCTCCCTTCGAAATTCCACGTGTGAAAAACCGACCCATCCTAACACTTGCCCGGGGCAACTCACCCGGTGGAAAAAGCTCGCGGGTTCAGTTGTCGTGGCTCGGAAGTCTTGTGACGGGGGCCCTCGACGAAGGCAAGATCTTAAGGGCGACGACCCTATCTGCCGGAACCAGGACCGTTGAACCATCGCGCTTCACAACGAGATAGACCGGGGCGTCGGCGGGACCTTCGACTCGCTGAAGAACGCCAACCACCTCGCTGAAACGATGTTCATTGTCGCCATCGATCTCGAACATCATCGACACTCGGCTGCCCAGGTTCGCAGCGCTCAGATTTGGGACATGACCCAGATTATTCGCCTCCGCGCTCCTCGCTTGGCGCGAACGGGCTCTCAGCAGCACCCCCAGAAGCCTCCGGGTGCTGGACGAAGAAGCCTGAGTTCTTCTCGATGTATTCCTTCCATTCGGCCGGAACGTTGTCGCCTGGGAAGATGGCATCGACGGGACAGGCGGGCAGGCATGCATCGCAATCGACGCATTCCTCCGGGTGGATGTAGAGCTGGTCTTCGCCTTCATAGATGCAATCGACCGGGCATTCGTCAACGCAAGCACGGTCCTTCACGCCGATGCACGGTTCACAGATGATGTAAGTCATTTACATTTCGCTCCTTAACCCTGAATCTCTCGCACTGAACCTACATTCAAAGCCTTCACCCTGCCAGGCTTCAGTTGGCTTCAGCCGGGGCATCGGGCGGCCCATTCTAACCAGAACCTTCGGCCTAACCTAATATGCTGACGACCATGAATATCTCCGAAGCGATCAAAGCTGGCCGCGAACAGCGCGGCGTTTTCTATTCATCCCTGGCGCTTACGGTTCTGGGATTGTTTTTCTTGATCTCATCGTCCGCGGGGATCCCGGCAAAGGTCACCAAAGCCATCTATCAAGTGGGCCAGAGCAGGACCCAACTCATCGGCCCGCCTGGTTCGGTACCTCTGCCCAGTTTCGTGTCAGGCAGTTTCGACATCACCATCGGCAAGAAGATCGTCGGCCAAAGACTCGCTTTCAAAAGGATCAGGTTCTTCTCGGAAGATGGAAAGGAACTTGGTGTGATCCCGATCACCCAGGTGAACAGACAGGTGCAGGCAACCATCACCAGCAACGTTCCGGGAGCCAAGGCTCAAACCGTGCCCAACATAGAACCGGTCGTCGGCTCGCTTTATCTTTTCCCTCTGGAGGGCGGGGTCGTTTCATTCACCGCCTTTTCCACCAAGAACTTCGGCATCAAACCGGCCCAGAAGATATTCGCAGTGGTAGAAGGAAGCGGAGGCCTGTTCGGTTTTCGCATCCGATGCCCTGTTGCCCCAGCGACTGGGCTGGGTTTCTAAGACAAAGGATCTCGGTTTGTTCGGTTGGAGAGTCATACCCAAGGTCGGCTTCGGTAAGTTCGGAGTTTCACCACACGGCATCGGCATCGCCATCGGGTATTTCGTCGGCGCGGTTTTGATGGCGCGCAGGGCGCGGGCTCGAGGCTACAGCGAGGACCACACCTGGAACGGCGCTGCGAGCGGGGTAGTTGGGGCGATACTCGGTGCCCGCATCGCGTATGTGGTTGGCCATCTGAACGAGTTCAACAACCCCATAGAGTGGCTCAAGATCTGGACTGGCGGGCTTTCGTTGGTCGGAGGACTTCTGGGTGCGTTCGTGGCCGTCTTGATCTACACGAGACGGTCGAAGATCTCGTTCTTCGAGTTAGTCGACCTGGGGGCCCCAGGGTTGGCGATCGGCATCGCAATAGGAAGGATCGGCGATCTGCTGATCGGTGACCACCTCGGTAAACAGACCAGTGGGTTCTGGGGCTGGAAGTACAAAGGAGGCGAGCTGATCTCGCCACCTAGATGCAACTACCCCACTTTCGACGGGTGCATCCATCAAGGGATGGTTGTGCATCAGACCTCGCTATACGATCAGATCTGGTCACTCGTCATCTTCGGCGTGCTGATGGTGCTCGATCGAAAACCCCGAAACCGCGGCTTCCTTTTCTTGGTCTGGGCCGCCATGTATGCGGTGGGTCGGATAGGCACTGATTTCGCGCGCGTCGACAAGCATTGGCTAGGGTTAGGGCTGACAGGTTCGCAGTTAACTTCGATCGTGGTGGTGCTGGTGGCAGCCTTCCTTCTGCTTAGGTACAAAGGGATCCCGCCCCGGTGGTCGACTGTTCCGGCGATGGCGCCCGCGATGCAAACATCGGACGCCAGCGCAGCTCCAGATCCATTGACCCTCCAAGGTGAGCCCCAACTTCCTTACCTCGATGCGCCCGCCCCCGACGGTGCACTGGCGCCGCCGCAGGATGACTGGGCCGCCCCTGGTGCCCCAACGTCCGGGGACGACACCGAAATCAAGATCATTGCGAGCGGCGAGGGCGTGCCATCGGCAACCGGCGGGGTTTGGGTCACTCCTCGCAGCAAAGATGATCCGGATGGTGAGCCCGAGTCACCCGAGCATGAGCCTGAGTCCGACCCCGAGAGCTAAGGGACCCGAGACCTAAGGGGTCTTAGAAAGACGAGCCGAGGCCGCGCGGTATTGCTTGCCGGCGTGATACGAAGAACGGACCAGTGGGCCCGACTCGACCCAGGCGAATCCAAGCTCTTCTCCTGCGGTCTTGTAGTCGGCGAACTCTTCGGGTGTCACCCAACGATCGACCGCTAGGTGATGATCGAGCGAAGGGGCGAGGTATTGACCGATGGTCATGATGTCCACGCCCGCAGAACGAAGGTCGGACAAACACTCGATGACTTCGTCGTAGGTTTCGCCGAGCCCAACGATGATGTTGGACTTGGTAGGCATCTTCGGGTCGAACGTCTTGGCCATCTGTAAGACCTCTATCGAGCGGTCGTATCGGAAACCGGGCCTAACTTTGCGATGCAGCCTCTTGGTCGTCTCGAGGTTATGAGCGAACACATCGGGCTTTGCATCGATGACTAAACGCACTGCATCGGGGTCCCCTTTCAGGTCACCCGTCAGAACTTCGACTCCGCAGCCGGGGATCCTGCCCTTGATCTCGGCGATAGTCGCTGCCCATATCTTTGCAACTTCCACAGCCGATTCATCGTCGCGTTCAACGCCAGTCACAACTGCGAACTTGAGTCCCATCTTCGAAACGGCTTCGGCAACCCTCACTGGTTCGCCGCGATCGAGGGGGCCGGGTTTGCCTGTTGCGATGTCGCAGAACCCACATCGGCGTGTGCACTTGTCGCCCAGTATCAGGAACGTCGCCTCTTTGGCCTCCCAGCATTCGTAGATATTGGGACACTTAGCTTCTTCGCAAACGGTGTGGAGTCCAAGGTCTTTCACCATGTGTTTGAGCTCGGAGTAGTTCGGCCCCGTTCTAAGGCGAGTCTTCAACCACTCGGGCCTTGGTGCGGGCGATCCCGACTTGGTCGTGATCGAAGGGCCCATGAATACCTTGCTCATGCGCTTGCGCTCTTTCGATGCAAGGCGATTATTTCGGCCCCGGGTTCTTTGGTCTCGATGCCAAGTTCGCGTTTGGTCAAGGGCACTTGAACCCGGTGGAACAATGTCGCCAACTCCGACGAAAGTTGTCGTTTCACTTGGTCCATACGGGCGGGCACACCAAGCGAATCGAGACTCGTTACGGATCTGCCTTCGAGCCCGCAGGGGATCATCCCTTCGAAGAATGAAAGATCGGTTGTCACGTTGATCGCTAGACCGTGCCGGCTCACGCCTTGCGAGATGTTCACCCCGATCGCAGCTAGTTTGGAATCGCCCACCCAGACGCCGGTCATCGACTCGCGCCGCGTGCTGATCAGCCCGAACGCTCTTACCGTGCGGATGATCGCTTCTTCGAGGATGCGCAGATATTTGATGGTGTCTGGCAGGTCGCGATCGGGCCGGCGAAGATCAATGATCGGATACGCAACCAGTTGTCCTGGCCCGTGATAGGTGATGCTGCCTCCGCGGTCTGATTCGTGAACCTCGATCCCTCTTGCGGCGAGTTCTTGTCTGCTTGCGATCAGATGCTGGTCGGCGAACCGCCTGCCGAGCGAATAGACATGGGGATGTTCGAGAAGCAGGAGGACGTCACCCATCTCATCTGCGACGCGTCTTGTGTGCAGCTCTTTTTGCCAGCGCAAAGCGGTGACGTATGGCACAACTCCCGCATCTACGACCGATAAGGTTTTCATTCAGCCGTTTGGCAGATAGCTGACCAGATCGCCAGAGAAGTCACCGTCTTCCAGCGTCTGCTTGAGGCTGGCGAGGAACTGGGCTGCTTCCGCACCGTCGATGACCCGATGGTCCCAGCTGAGTGACAGAAAGACCATCTGCCTGATCGCGATCGAGTCGTCGCCGTTCTCATCGGTTACTACGACCGGTCGCTTTACAACCGCGTCGAACGCCAAGATCGCGGCCTGACCACGATTGATGATGGGCACCGAAAGGATCGATCCGAACGGCCCCGGGTTGGTGATCGTGAAAGTCCCGCCCTGCACATCGTCGGGCATGAGCTTCTTCGTCCGCGCTCGCTGGGCGAGATCGCGGACCCCGCGCGCTAGGCCAACGAGGTTCATGCCATCGGCCCCCTTGAGCACCGGCACGATCAGTCCGTTCTCAAGGGCAACCGCCACCCCAAGGTTCACGTAGTGCTTGCGCGTTATGGTTCCATCGCCGTTCCAAGTTGCATTGACCTGCGGATATTTCTGAAGGACCTGGGTCACTGCTTTCGAAACGAACGGCATCCAAGTCAATGAATAACCTTCGCTCTGCTTGAATGCGGCGCCGGCCTTCTGTCTTAGGTGCGAGATGCGCGTCATGTCTACTTCGATGGTGTTCCACGCACGCGCAGTTTCGTGCAGCGATGTGACCATGTGTTCGGCGATCGACTTGCGCATGTTGGAGACCGCTATCACTTCATCGCCGCCTGCGGTTGGTGGCCTTTGAGCTACGGCCGGACGCGGTGCGGCCTCAGCTTGCGCAGGCGAGGTAGCGGGGGCCGTCGCGGGAACGGGGCTGGAAGTCGCGGGAACCTCGCCCGAAGTTGAGGCAGCGGCCGCTGGGCCAGTCGCGGCAGCGGTTGCGGTGCCAGCCGCAGCCGACGGGAACGCCGCTTGCGCGGAGGCGGAGCCGATCGCGGCCATGATGTCTTGCTTGGTTATCCTTCCGCCGGTCCCCGTGCCGCGGACCGCATCGAGGTCTACTTCGTGTTCGGCGGCGAGTTTGCGAACTAATGGCGAAAGGATCCCGCGCCTTGGCTCACCCACGCCATCCGACGCGCCAGCGGCCGGGGCGCGCTCCTCGGACTCGGCGCCTCGGTCGGGAGTCGTCACGGTTTCTCGAACTTCTGAAGGGGCTTCTGGTTCCGGTGCCGGCGCGGATGCCGAAGTCGCTGGCGATTCCTGACTCACCGGCGGTTCCTGACTCGGCGCGGCATCAACGTCACCCGTTTGGGATGTTGACGGCGCCGCACTTGCACCCGCCTCGCCAATCTCTGCGATCGTCTCGCCAACCGCTACTGTGTCACCTTCTTGAGCCAGGATCTTCAAAACCACACCCGCCGATGGGGCAGGTATCTCGCTATCGACTTTATCGGTTGAGACCTCGACCAAAGGTTCATCGGCTTGAACCGATTCGCCCTCCTTCTTCAGCCACCGCGTGATGGTTCCCTCTGCGACTGTTTCGCCGAGTTGGGGCATCTTGAAGGGAGTTGCCATTTACCGCGCTCCTTTTTCTTATCGTTTCGTTCCAGTCGATCCTACGGCAGATGTGAGGTCAACTCTTAACAGCGTGTCCCCCGAACTGTTGACGCAGTGCGGCGACCACCTTCATCGAAAGTGAATCGTCTTGACGTGAAGCGAACCGGGCAAAGAGGGCCGCGGATATGACCGGCATAGGGACCGCTAGCCGGATCGCCTCTTCGACCGTCCACCGGCCCTCGCCCGAATCTTCGGCCCAGCCCTTGATCTGTTCCAGGCCAGGGTCTTGTTCGAGCGCTAGCACCAGAAGGTCCAACAACCATGACCTTATAACGCTGCCTTTCTGCCAAACTTTGAAGGCACCGTCAACATCGATGGAAAGCTCGGGGGCCGCCGCCGAGAGCAACTCGAAGCCCTCCGCGTATGCCTGCATCAACCCGTATTCGATGCCGTTGTGAACCATCTTTGTGAAATGACCAGCACCGGCGATCCCAACGTGTGCGAAACCACCGGGGGGCGCGAGCGTTTCGAAGATCGGCCTCAGACGCTCGACGTGCTCGGCGTCGCCTCCGACCATAAGGCTGTAGCCCTCTTGCAATCCCCAGACACCGCCGCTCACCCCGGCATCGATGAACCCGATGCCATGCTCAGAAAGCGACGTGGAACGCCGCATCGAATCGCGGTAGTTGGAATTGCCGCCATCGACCACGACATCACCAGGGGCGAGCAATGTTGACAGGGTATCGATCGAGCTCTGCGTGATCTTGCCAGCGGGAACCATGAGCCAAACAGTCCGCGGCTGGTCGAGCGCCGATATCAGCTCTTCGAGCGAAGCTACCTCTGAGACCTTGGGATCGGCATCGAAACCGACAGCTTCATGGCCCCCTCGACGCAGACGTTCGACCATGTTGCCGCCCATCCGCCCAAGCCCGACCATCCCTATCTTCATCGAATCTCCAATCCTGCACCGACCTCGATGATACGCGAATCGGCCTCGACATCTTCCCAGGGCTCGGGATGACGGGAACGCTCACCATCGTTTAGTCATACGCTCCTTGGGTCGGGCGCTTCGGCCTGAAGGCCGTAGCGTTCGATCGCGTTCGAAACAGCTTCGCGCTTCAACTCATCTGAGTCTGCCAGTGCACCGAGAGCGGCAACTACGATGTGCGCTGCATCGATCTCGAAGTGTCGCCTCAGGTTCTCGCGGGTATCGCTCCGCCCGAACCCATCGGTTCCAAGTGACGTGAACGGCCGATCCATCCATCGGGAGACTTGATCGGGAACGGCTTTGATCCAATCAGACACGGCGATAACCGGTCCGGTTGAACCGTCAAGCACCTTTTTGAGGTATGGCACCTTTGGTTCGGCCTCCGGATGCAGACGGTTCCACCGCTCTGCCTCGAGCGCATCTTCTCTCAGCAGTTTGTAACTGGTTGCGCTGTAAACATCGGCGGAAACATCGTGTTCCTCGGCGAGCATGCGCTGGGCTTCGAGCACTTGCGTCGCTAGTATCGGACCGCTTCCGACCAGGTCTACGTGCAGCTTGCGTTCCATGTCTGCCTGTTTGAATAGATATAGACCCTTCAAGATCCCGTCATCGACGCCTTTTGGTTTGGCCGGCATCACGTAGTTCTCGTTGTACAAGGTGAGGTAGTAGAAGATGTCTTCGCCCTCGTCGATCATCCGGCGAAGGCCCTCCTTCACGATCACGGCGGTTTCGTATGCGAACGCTGGATCGTAGGTCTTGCAGTTCGGGACCACCGAAGCAAGGAGCATCGAATGGCCGTCGGCATGCTGAAGACCTTCTCCGTTCAATGTCGTTCTCCCAGCGGTGCAACCCAGCAGGAAGCCCTTACCACGGGCATCCGCGAACGCCCATATGAGGTCGCCAACCCTTTGGAAACCGAACATCGAATAGAAAAGGAAGAACGGGATCATGTACTCGCCGTGGGTCGCGTATGAAGTACCGGCCGCAGTGAATGAAGCCATACTCCCCGCTTCTGTGATGCCCTCTTCGAGAACTTGCCCATCGCGCGCCTCGCGATACGAAAGCAACATGTTGTAATCGACGGGTTCGTACAACTGACCCATCGACGCGTAGATCTTGAAGTCTTTGAATAACGATTCGATGCCAAAGGTGCGGCCCTCATCGGGGACGATGGGCACGACGCGACGGCCGAGATCTTTGTCTTTCATGAGATCTCGCAACAAACCGACGAAAGCCATGGTTGTCGAGACTTCACGCTTTTTGTCTTCGGTCCCCGCATCGAAGGTCTCGTAGATCTTGTCGCCGGGAAGTACAACCGGCTTGGGTGTCACCCGCCTTTCGGGCACATACCCGCCCAATCGCCTCCGACAGTCCTTCATGTATTGGACCTCATCTGAATCTTCACCCGGATGGAAGAAGGGAAGTTCTTCGCCCGCGAGCTTCTTCGAAGAGATCTGGATATTCAGCCTTTCAGCGAATCGCTTGAATTCTTCTTCATTCATCTTCTTGATCTGATGCGTCGAGTTTCTCGCTTCGAACTCCGGCCCGAGGGCCCATCCTTTTACGGTTTTAGCAAGGATCACGGTTGGACGATCCTTCAGTTCGGTCGCGACCTGATAAGCCGCGTAGACCTTTCGATAATCGTGACCACCACGCTTCAATCGCCACAGGTCATCGTCGGATAGATGCTGGACCATCTTCTTAAGACGCGGGTCTGGCCCGAAGAAGTGCTCGCGTATATAGGCGCCGCCCGATTCAACGGAATAACGTTGGAATTCACCGTCGAGCGTTGAGTTCATCTTGTTGACCAGCACGCCTTCTGAGTCGCGCGCAAGAAGGTCGTCCCATTGTCTTCCCCAAACAACCTTGATGACATGCCAACCGGCCCCGCGGAACAAAGCTTCGAGGTTCTGAATGATCTTCCCGTTGCCCCGCACGGGTCCGTCGAGGCGTTGAAGGTTGCAGTTGACGACGAAGATCAGGTTGTCCAGCTGCTCCTGACTGGCGAGGTGCAGTGCGCCGACACTCTCGGGTTCGTCCATCTCGCCGTCACCCAGGAACGCCCAGACCCTCTGTTCGGCGGTGTCTTTGATACCGCGGTGATCGAGGTACTTGTTGAACCGTGCCTGATAGATGGCGCTGATGCCAGCCAGGCCCATCGACACCGTAGGGAACTCCCAGAAGCTGGGCATCAGACGCGGGTGAGGATAAGAAGAAAGACCTCCCTGCCAGGCCGCCTCGCGGCGAAAGTGATCGAGCTGATGCTCGTTGAGTCTTCCTTCGAGGTACGCGCGCGCATAGATGCCTGGCGCACCATGCCCTTGGAAATAAACCTGGTCCCCGCCGCCCATATGATCTTTGCCGCGGAAGAAGTGGTTGAAGCCCACTTCGTACAGCCCGGCCGCCGATGCGTAAGTTGCAAGGTGGCCCCCGATGCCAGCGAACAATTTGTTGGCGCGAAGCACCATAACCGCCGCATTCCAGCGGATGAGTTGGCGTATACGAAACTCGATCTGTTCGTTACCGGGGAAATAGGGCTCTTGCTCGGGCGGGATGGTATTGACGTAGTCGGTTGAAACCATGGAAGGCAGACCGA
>JBHELT010000064.1:0-8460 GCA_046262935.1 Actinomycetota bacterium
TCTACACCACAGTCGATCTGGCCGTACAGAAGGCCGCCGAAGATGCCGTCGCCAAGGTGCTTGACCATCCCAATGATCCCAGCGTATCGCTGGTAGCGATCGACCCAAAGGACGGTCACATAAAGGCCATGATGGGCGGCAGGGATTATTTCGCAACCGGCGAAGACGATCCTTGCATCAAGATCCACGCTATCAACGCCGACGGCTCACCCAAGGCCTGCGCCAAGGTCAATGTTGCCCTCGGCCAAGGCGGCGGCGGGGCGGGGCGGCAATCGGGCTCCGCGTTCAAACCATTCGTGCTTGCGACCGCACTTGGCAAAGGCAAGCGACTCACCGATATATACCAAGCATCGGCTTGCATCGACATCCCCAAGGCCGATGCGGGCCGCACCTGGCACGTTTGCAATTATGAAGACGAAGCCTTTGGACCAACGACGGTCCGCGAGGCTACCTATCGAAGTATCAACACCGTTTACGCGCAGATCGTCATGGACGTGGGGCCGAAGGATTCGGTGCAAACCGCCGAGAAGATGGGCATCTGCGAAACGACGCGGCCGCTATTACCCGAAACCAAGTCGTGCGCGCTTCAAGCCGTCCCTTCGGCCGTGTTGGGCACCAACGTCGTTAGTCCACTCGACATGGCATCGGCATTTACGACATTTCCGAACCTTGGAACGCACGTCAGGCCGGTATCCATCACACGGATCACCGACGCAAGGGGGCACGAACTTTGGAAGTCCGAAGGCAAAAAGACCGACGCCATCAATCCGGCGGTCGCTTTCACAGCCACCCAAGCACTGCAAGACGTGATCATCAAAGGCACAGCTTCGCGCAGCGGCCAGATAGGCAGGCCAGCCTTCGGAAAAACAGGGACCGCTCAGGAATGGCGTGACGCGTGGTTCGTGGGAGGCGCGGGCACCGACCTGGTCGCCGCAGTGACGGTCTATTGGCCAGACGGCGAGATCGAGATGAAACCATCGTGTTCAGGCCGGAGAACCGAATACAAGATAGCCAAAGACTCCAAGGGGGCCCCACTGGCGATACCACCAGAGTGTCGCGTAACCAGGGTGCGCATGACTGGTGGAAGTTTCCCAACACAGATCTGGCAGCTGTTCATGCTGAAAGCATTGGAAGGGGTCCCCGCTTCGACGTTCCCTGTGCCTTCGGTTGAACTCGTTAGCGTGCAGATCGATTCGAAGCGCGGCTGCCTGCCCAACCCATACACACCGAAACAAGACATCGCGGTCCAGCAGTTCATCAAGGGCACCGAGCCAACCGCAATCTGTACGGAACCCACCGGACCGACAACAGCCATCGTCCCTAACGTAACCGGGTTCCCCGAAGCCGAAGCAGTTAAGTTGCTTCGCGACGCTGGCTTCAACGTTTCAGAGTTTCATGAAGCATCGCGTCTTTATCCTCCGGGCAGGGTCACGCGCCAAGATCCAAACGCGGGGGCCGATGCTAGTGCAGGGGCAACAGTGTCGATCTGGATATCGACGGCGACAACCAGGGCGATAGTGCCTGATGTTGTCAATAAGAGCGAAAAGGAAGCTACGCGCATCTTGCTCGACGCGGGATTCAACCCCAAGGTTGTTCAACGCGATCACGCATGCAAGCCGAACGATCAGAGCTGCATCGTGCGCGATCAGACTCCGAACGGCGGAGAGTCCGCCGACAGGGGATCGGACGTTCTGTTAACGATCGGACCCAGCGGCTGATCCTGCGGCGAGGCTTTTCGGGCCGCTCACCCATGGACCCTGCTCGAAGTACCGCAGCCGCGCTTGGTTGCCCGCACTCAATCCGATGCGCTCCGTAACCTCGATAGGACCGTTTACCTGTTTGTGCCTGCCGATCCAGGCTTGCCCCTTCACAAGGTCCACTCCGTTGTGCTGTTTGGACAAACCGAAGGCCTGACAGAGTCTCGCTGGCCCCTTCGCAAGTTTGTGGATGTCTTGCACGCCGCGCCTTTCGGCCATGAGTTCCAAACCGATCGTCGGCTCAACAGCGCGCAAGAGAACGGCGCCGGCGATGCCATCTTTCTCGGTCACGACGTTGGCGCAGAAGTGCATCCCATAAGTGAAGTAGACATAGAGGTGACCGGGGGGGCCAAACATCGCCGCGTTTCTCATCGTCATGCCCCTAAACGCATGACTCGCTGGGTCGTCAGACCCGCCATATGCCTCTACCTCTACGATGCGCCCGGCAGTCAGGCCTTCGTCGGTTTCGTGGAACAAGGTCCTACCGACAAGATCAACAGCAACGACCGCCGCTGGCCTCGAGTAGAAAGTACGTGGCGATCTGCCCTCGGTCATCGGGCCTTGGTCAAGAATCGCTTGAGGGTTTTGAGTGGCATGCAGCCTATGACTTGCTCCTTGGTCAGCCAGCCGCGCTGTGCCATGCCGACACCGAGCCTCATCCGATCGAGCCGCAGCGGCGCGTGAGCATCGGTGTCGATCGAGAACATGCACCCGAACTCAGCCGCGGCTCGGATGTGGTCGTCCTTGAGGTCGAGGCGCGAGGGACTTGCGTTGATCTCTAGAGCAACCTGATTGGCGGCTGCGGTCTTGAAGACTTCGGCCATGTCGTACTCGATGGGTGGTCGCTGGCCCAAGCGCCTGCTGGTGGGATGGCCGAAGATGTTCACAGCCGGATGCGACAAGGCACGAACGATCCTTTCGGTCATGGCTTCGGGTTTCATGGTCAAGCTTTGATGGATGCTAGCTACCACCACGTCGAACTCGGCCAAGACTTCGTCGGGATAGTCAAGGCCCCCATCCGCGCCGATGTTCAGTTCGACCCCCCGAAGGATGGTCAACTTCCCGGCTAATTTGCGA
The DNA here is from genome assembly GCA_046262935.1 of Actinomycetota bacterium. Lineage (GTDB taxonomy): Bacteria > Actinomycetota > CADDZG01 > JAHWKV01 > JAHWKV01 > JBHELT01. The sequence continues at coordinate 2,835 of JBHELT010000064.1, forward strand.
TTGAGCGCGGCCACCTCATGCCTTTGTCTTTCGATCTTTTCGAGCGATAAGGAGTTCACGTGTATGTTGCGGCCGTGGTCGGTTATGGCCCAATACTCATAGCCCCGGCCCATCGCTGCCATGGCCATCTCTTCGATGGTTGCGATGCCGTCGGAATACAGCGAATGGCTATGCAGATCGCCTCTGATGTCGGCAAGGGTAACGACCTTGGGCAGTTCGCTGCGCGATGCGGCTTCGACCTCACCTCTGTTCTCTCGCATCGTCGGTGACGGAGTCTGCATGCCAAGCGCGGCGTAAACGTCTTCTTCGGTTTCCGCTGCAACGCGCTGGTCGCCCGGGACCTTGAACAGTCCGTACTCCGACAATTTGAAACCCTTCTTCACTGCGATCTCGCGCACCTTTACGTTGTGCGATTGCGAACCGGTGAAGTATTGGAGCGCAGCGCCGAATTCGTCGGGAGCAACAACACGCAGATCGACTTGCAATCCCTGCTTCGTGATGACCGACGACTTCGTGGGCCCCTTGGCCGCAACCTCTGCCACATTGGTGAGATTCACGAATGCATCCATCACCAAGGCCGGCTTGGTGCTCGCCACCAGCAGATCGATATCGCCTATCGTCTCGCGCATCCTGCGCAGGCTCCCCGCGTATTCGATCCTTTTGACGGCTTTGAGCGCCGAAAGTTCGGCGATCATCGTTTCTGCCACTTCCGATGCAAGGTCAAGGAGCACCCGCCGCTCGCCTGTCATCTTGTTTCGAAGCACCCTGGCGAGCGACTCCTCAGTCTTTGGGCCTAGACCTTTGACCTCGCGCACCTGCTGGTTGTCGATGGCGTCCTTCAAGCCGGCGAGCGTTGTTACGCCGAGCTCGCGGTGGATAAGAAGTGCCTTCTTTGGCCCAAGTCCTGGCAGTTTGGTCATCTCTCGCAAACCCGCTGGCACCAACGCTCGCATCTCTTCGAGCTTCGCCATCGTTCCGGTTTCGAGGATCTCAGATATCTTCGCTGCCGTCGCCGAACCGATACCGCGCAGGGCCATCAATTCCGACCTGCTCATCTTCGCCACGTCCCGGCTCAAAGCAGAGATCTCTTCCGATGCCCGCCTGTACGCAACGATCTTGAAGTGGTCTCCCTCGGCGATCTCGATGAGGTCGGCCAGTTCGGCGAAGGCCGACGACACTTCGCTGTTCGCCAGCGGCATCAGTACGCCCCGAAGCCCGCCAGCCAGCGCTCCTCATCGTCAACCAGTGCTTCGTAGCGGGCGAACTGTTCTGCGATCCGACGCGGCGACGTGCCCCCATGTGAATCGCGCCGCTCTACCGATGAACGGGCGTCGAGTTTGCCGAGCATTTCTTCATATATCGAAGGGTGGATCAGTTGGGCGTCGCTCAATGTCACCTCACCTATATCAACGCCCTGTTCGGCTGCCAAGGCGACCAAACGACCGACAGCATGATGAGCGTCTCGGAAGGCAACCCCTTTGCGAACCAGTGATTCCGCGATGTCGGTCGCGCTTGATGCACCACCTTCGGCCGCTTCGAGGAGTCTTTGGGTGTCGAACTTCATCGTGTTCAGCATCCCCTTCATGGTTCCCAGGACCAACAAGGTTGTACCAACCGAATCGAAAAGAGGCTCTTTGTCTTCTTGGAGGTCACGATTGTACGTAAGCGGCAGTCCTTTCATCGCACCTAGCAGATGGACAAGATCGGCCGTGAGTCGCGCAGACTTGGCCCGCGCCAATTCGGCGATGTCGGGGTTCTTCTTCTGCGGCATGATGCTCGACCCGGTCGCGAATGAGTCATCAAGACTCGCGAACCCGAACTCGGACGTGGTCCAGATGACGATGTCCTCTCCGAGGCGTGACAGATGCACCCCTAAGATGGCCGCGGCCGCCATGAACTCGAGCGCGAAGTCGCGATCGGATACCGCATCGGCCGCGTTGTCGAAGACCCTCGCGAATCCCAGATCGATCGCAGTCGCAGGAGCGTCGGTCGCAAGGGAGGTCCCCGCGAACGCGGCCGCGCCGAGTGTAGACACGTCGGTATGCCTGTACGCCGCGATGGTCCTTTCGAAATCGCGTGCGAGGGCGAAACCATGTGCGAGCAGGATGTGAGGAAGAAGTACCGGCTGGGCCCGCTGGAGATGCGTATAGCCGGGCGCGAGGACATCTTCGTGCTCACGGGCCAATCGATACAAAGCCTCTTGGACTTCGTGGATCCCGCGGGCGACCCGCGGGATGCGACGCTTCAACCAAAGCCGCAGATCCGTAACAACCAGGTCATTTCGCGAGCGACCGGCGTGGATCTTTGCGCCGGTCGCGCCGAGCTTTTCGGTCAGGTAACGCTCAACGACGGTATGGATGTCTTCATCGGTCGGCTCGAACGAGATGGTGCCTTCTTCGAACTCACCTGCGGCTTGATCCAATGCCGCCGAGATCTCTTGCGTCTCATCTTGGGTCAGGATCTCCGCGCGCTCTAGAGCGTGCGCGTGCGCCCTGGTCACTTCGATGTCTTCGGCCCACATCTGGATATCGAAAGATAACGAGTGGGTGAACGCGGCAGTTTCGCTCGACGGGGGTTTGGAGAATCTGCCGCCCCACATCTGCTCGTTCACCCGTTCGACTTCCCTTTGGCCCTCGCCCAAACCTTGAGCGGCAGGCCCCATAGTTTCACGAAGCCAGCGCCAGCGGTGTGATCGAATGCATCGGCCTTGTCGTAAGTGGCAAGCGCAGTGTCGTAGAGCGAATCAGGCGACTTTCTTCCAACGACCTTCACCGAACCGGGTTCCAATTTGAGCTTGACCACACCATTGACATCGGCAGCGGTTGTTGCGATGAACGCGTCGAGGGCTTCGCGTAGCGGCGAGAACCAGTGTCCCTCGTAAGCGAGTTCGCCGTAGCGCTGCTCCAGGGTTCTCTTCGTCCTTAGGACTTCACGATCGAGCGTCAACTCTTCGAGGTCGTGATGAGCCTTGATAAGTGCTAGAGCGCCGGGGACCTCGTAGATCTCGCGCGACTTGATGCCAACCACGCGGTCTTCGATCATGTCTACGCGTCCGAACCCGTAACTGCCAGCCTGGTGGTCTACCTCTGCAACAAGACTCGCAAGTTTCATCGGGTGAGAGTTGAGCGCGACGGGAACCCCTTGGGCGAACTCGATCTCGAGATACGTCGGCGTCGTTGGGGCAAGGTACGGATCAGATGTTCTTTCCCAGATGTCATCGGGAGGTTCGACGAATGGGTCTTCGAGAGCACCACATTCGATGGTACGTCCCCACATGTTCTCGTCGATCGAGTAAGGAGAATCCTGTCCAACAGGGATGGGCAGACCGCGCTTCAAGCCATAGTCGATCGCTTGGTCGCGGGTCATGCCCCAGTCCCTTATGGGGGCTATCACTTCGAGGTCCGGGGCCAGAGCTGCTAGTGATACTTCGAAGCGCACTTGGTCGTTGCCTTTGCCGGTGCAGCCGTGAGCGACATATCTCGCCCCCATGTCGCGGGCGATCTTTGCCAGATGCAAACTGATGAGCGGCCGCGAGAGTGCAGACACCAATGGATATTTATCCTGACAAAGAGCGTTCGCATGAAGTGCGGGCGTTACGAAGTCGCGGGCGAACTCTTCGGCGGCGTCGACGATCACCGCTTCCACCGCCCCAGACTTTAGCGCGCGGTCGCGAACCGCTTCCATTTCGCCGCTTTGTCCAACATCGACCGCCGCCGCTATCACATCGAGACCTTTGGTTTCTTGGAGCCAACTGATGGCAACGGTGGTATCTAAACCACCGGAATATGCGAGGACAACCTTTTCGCTCAACCCTTCAACTCCTTGGTCGTTGTTTCGTCCGCTCGCCCATTGGCGGAGACGCCTGGCATAGATTCGATCATCGAGCGCAATCTCTTCTCGATCCTTCTTGGAATCACATCTTGTTTGCAGGCGGCGAATATGGTGTCGTCGCCGGCGATGGTTCCTGCGATGCCATCGATCTCGCCTCGGTCCAGAGCCGACGCAACCATGCCCGCATGACCAGGTGGGGTCTTGAGAACGAGGATGTTGCCTGACACCTGGATAGAGAGCACCGATGCCATGAGGATGCGGTTCAAAGCATCGCCAACCGGAGTCGGTGTATCGGTTGGGAGCGCGTATGCGATCTTCCCCTCGCGCCTCACCTTCACCGCTCCCAGGTCTTCGAGGTCGCGCGACACGGTTGCCTGCGTCGCCGGGACCCCCGAGGACCGAAGGAGTTTCACCAGTTCGTTCTGACTGGTGACGGGTTGGCGACGGATAAGATTGACGATGCGTCGCTGGCGTGCTGCCTTCATGTCTTGCGCGCCTTAGCGATCAGGAACTCGAGTAATGCCTTCTGCGCGTGCAAGCGGTTCTCAGCCTGGTCCCACACGGCCGACGAGGGACCATCGATGACGTCTGCATCGATCTCCTCGCCACGATGAGCGGGCAGGCAATGAAGAACGATGACATCTAAAGCCGCTTCGGCGAGTCGATCCGACGACACCTCGAAACCTCGGAACGACTCCAGCCTTTGCTCCTTCTCTTCTTCTTGGCCCATGCTGGTCCAAACGTCGGTGTACAAAACGTTGGCGCCCTTCGATGCGCTCACGGGATCATTAGTTATCTCGATGGCGCAACCGGTCTCTTTCCCGATGGCGCTTGCCTGTTCGACGATAGGTTCGATCGGTTCGAAGCCCTCGGGGCAGGCAACGGTAACGCTGCTATATCCAGCCTTGGCCGCCGCGAGCAGCAACGAATGGCAGACATTGTTGCCATCGCCCAGGTACGCGAGGTTGACGGAAGCCGCGTCGGGGAATCGCTCCGCGATGGTCATCACATCGGCGAGGGCCTGACATGGGTGTTCCAGATCGCTGAGGGCATTGATGATGGGGATGGTCGATGAATCGGCGAGGCTCTCGAGGCGCTCTTGGCCGAAGGTTCTGATCGCGATCGCATGAAGGTAGCGTGACAGGACCCGGCCTGTGTCTTCGATTGTTTCGCCGCGACCCAGTTGCAATTCGTCGCCGCGCAGTACAACCGCATGGCCCCCGAGTTCCCTGACGGCAACCTCGAACGAAACCCGCGTTCTGGTTGAGGGCTTTTCGAATATGAGGCCAACAGATGTGCCCATCAAAGGCATCACATGTGAACCACGTTGTTTCTTCAACTCGATGGCGCGCATCGTCAGCTGGAGTTGCTCGCTCGTGTCGATGTCATCGGAACTCAGAAGGTGTCTAACTGTCATTCGCTCGCCCTTTCGGCCTCGATCTCAGTAAGGACCTTATCTAGGATGGCGATAGCCTGATCGCAGTGGGACTTCTCGGCGATAAGGGGCGGGGACAACCGAACCGCATCGGCAGTGACGTCGTTCACCAGTAAGCCCTGATCGAGCGACTTCAGAACTACCTTGCGCGCGACAGCGGAATGAAGTTCGAGCGCCAAGAGCAGGCCTTTCCCGCGGCAGCCCTTGACCATCTCGTGAGTGGTAGCGAGCCCTCGCAGTTGTTGTTCAAGGTAAGCGCCGATCTGGGCCGCCCTGCTCGGCAGATCGAGCGACTTCATGGTATCGATGACGGCCAATGCGGCCGCGCAGACCACAGGTCCACCGCCGATGGTAGTTGCA
>JBHELT010000065.1:0-13818 GCA_046262935.1 Actinomycetota bacterium
GCAAGACCGAAGTGTGCGTAATGATCGGCCGGATCGAGTTCGATCGTCCTTTCGAATTCGGCCGCAGCCTTCGAAGTTTGTCCACTGTTGTAAAGCGCGCGGGCCAGATGTTCATGGATGGAAGACTTGAGCGGCTCTTGCTCCGCAGCCCTTTGCAACACGACAGCCGCCTGATGATTGTGGCCTTCAACCATCAATCGCTTGGCCCGCTGGAACAATTCGTAGGTATCCTCGGTGCTCATCTTCCAACTATCGCGCCTTGGGGCGGGAAACGAGTGGTATAAGCGCACCATGCCAAAGGTCTTCCCATTCAAAGCGATCAGATACTCACCGGAGTTCGATGCGGCCACTGTTACGTCGCCCCCTTACGACGTCATCGACGCCGAAGAGCGAGCCGAGCTTTTGTCCAGAGATCCATTCAATGTCATACGGCTGATCTTGCCCTCGGAAGATGTTCCGAGGGCCGCCGATTACGAACGCGCCGCTTCGGAGTTTCGCGGATGGATCTCGAACGGGGTCCTCAGCCGCGAAGAAGAACCATCTTTCTACCTTTACCAGATGGATCATCAACGAGAAGGCGTCGCCGGGAGCACGGTCGGCCTGGTTGCGAGTTTGGTGATCGAACCATTCGACGAGGGCGACATCTATCCTCACGAAAGGACCAGGCCAGGCCCCAAGGCCGACCGCCTTTCCCTGATGTCGGCGGCTAAAGCGAACCTCGAGCCGTTGTGGTTCTTCGCCGCTCATAATCTAGGAGGACTCGGCCCTGTAGTTGCAAAGGTCACCAAGACCGAGCCGCTGAGTGACCTGGTCGACCTCGATGGCGTGAGGCACAGGCTCTGGAAAGTGGTGCCGGAGCCGCGCGGTACTGCAGGCACCAAAGGGCCCTCGCTCCTCGACGACCTCGTCGCCGCCATCTCACGCACACCGCTGATCATGGCCGACGGCCACCATCGATACGAAACTGCGACCACTTACAAACAGCGGATGGACGAGGCCGATGGCATCGGACCGTGGGACATGACCCTTGCTTTCATTGTGGACCCGGTTGAATACCCTCCGGCCCTGCTGCCGATCCACCGTGTAGTGGAAGGACTCAGTCTCGAAGCACTCGGGGACCTGGTGGAACTGCATCCGTTCCAAGGGGACCCGGTCCAGTTGAACCAGACTGTGCAAGAGGCAGGAAGTGGGACCATCGGCGTGATAAGCGAGGACCGGTTGTTCACGATGCATTCCAACGTGGCCCCCGACACGACCTACCTGCACGAAGCGATATTCGCGCCAGCCGGGGTCGAGCCAGAGTTCGAGCACGTCTTCGAGCGAGCCGTCACCCAGGCAGGCAAGGGGGCAACTGTCTTTCTATTGGCATCGACCCCGATAGATCTGGTTTCCAAGATGGCACTCGCAGGCGAGCGGATGCCGCCGAAGACCACTTTGTTCTGGCCGAAGCCACGCAGCGGGCTCGTTTTCCGGGACTTGGAAAAGCTCGCCGAGACGGACGATCACTGAAGTTTGGCTGAAGTATGGAGATCTTGGGTATACAACCCAAGCCTAGGCTAAGATTAGGTGCATATCTTGCGACCTCGAAGGCCAGGGTGAGGGGTGAAATTGACACGCATGTCACGCAAGACCAGTAAGCGGATCTGGTTGGTATCGATCTGCACCCTGTGGGTGCTGCCCTTAACGTTGGCTGGCGGTGCCGTGGCCGACACGAACGATAAAGTGCTTCCCGCTTCTTATGGCGAAGGTTGGTTCTGGAAAGATGCCCCCATTGCACCCAATGTGGACCAAAACCCAATCGGCCAGCCTTACACCTATCCCTTTCCGGCGGTCGGAACGGACGCGTCACATGTCAATTGGCAAGGCGATCACCTTTATGTCGGATGGGACAAAGCAAACAGCACCGAGGAGATGTTCGCCGGGATAAACTTCAATCTGTCATTCATCCCTAGCGGGTCCGAAGTAATTAAGTTCCAGCTCACTCTCATGGAACACCCTAGCGGAAGCGGACACAACAACACCCCAAATCACGATGACGTGGTGAGCCAGGGAGTCGTCGCGTGCTCGTGGCCCAGCTTCATCGCTGGCGCCCAAGCTGCTCCATTTTCAGATGCGCCGAGCGGGCGAGATTGCGCGTCCAAAGTCGTTGGCCAGACCACTGCAACCGCAACGGACCAATTCACTCCAGATGTTTTGGTGCCTTGGACTTTCGATCTCACCTCGATAGCGGCAGAGTGGGCGAATGGTTCTAACGCAGGGATCTATATTGGCCCTAACCCCGATCTAAAGGATAAGGCAAACTTGTCTTGGATCACGTCCTTCCACAGTTCTACTTATCAGGAACAAGACCCTGTAACTCAGCAATTCACAGCCAAGCCCGGAGTGTTCGCGACCGTAGAATGGAATCCGCCGGGAGACAACGCCACCGTTGCCGACGTCACCGGATTTGGTGAGTCCACCGGTGCCGGCGATTCTTTCACCGATGCTGGCACGTTGACCGAACAGCTATTGCCAGACCCGACAACCTCAACAGAACCGCAACCGCAACTGCAACTCCTTGCCGCCGGTACCTACGAAGGTAAGCCGGCCGGCTTCTGGTCCCACCTATTGCTTCCGGGGATCGCCGCGGTTGCCGGGATGTTCCTCATATCTTTCGCGGGTTGGGCAGTACAGACCGAGGGAACCGCAGCAAGACCACCCGGGGCGGCGAGCCACCTCATGAACGGCTCTGGCGCAAAACGCGAGAAGGAGAACGAGGTATGAGGAAACGCCTGATTGCATCGGGAATCGTATTTCTTCTTTTCGCTTCGGGGTGCGGACAGAAGCCCAACGTGCATGTGTTAACCGCCGGCACTCAGTCGGCTGGCAATCTCACTGGCAACGCCGTAGCCGCAGGGCCGGCGAGTCAGGCTGGCCCCCAAACCACAGGCGGCAGCGTCGGTTCTTCTGCAGTGGCACATTCATCTACTGCCAAGGCTGCGGCTAACGCTGGAACAGGTTCAAACGTTGCGACATCAGGAGATTCCACCGGGGTATCCAAGACCACCATCATCGTCGGTTTCCATGCACCGATCACCGGAGCGGCTTCAGTGCCACTTACCGACATCAGGTACGGCGCGGACCTCCTAGCCGCCTTCTTCAAAAAACACGGCGCAACCATCAACGGCCGTTTGGTGCAGACCTTCATCGAGGACGACCAATACAACCCCTCGCACGCAACTGCCGTCTGCCGTGATCTCGCGGAACAGAAACATGCGTTCTTCCTTGTCGGGGGTGGCGGAACCGACCAAGTGGTGGCATGCGCCCGCTATGCGGCAACGAAGGGCATCCCTTATCTCTCACCCGGGGTAACCGAGAACACCGTCAAGAGCCTCAGGAACTACTTCGCGATCACCCCTTCTTACCCGCAGCAGGCCAAACCGCTGGTCGAATTGATACACAACGTATCCATTCCCGCCAAGGCGAATGATCAGCCCGGCCCGGTATTCGCGGATAGGTGCAATGAAACCACCCTCTCCTGCGCTGACCCATTCAAGCCCCTCCAAGCAGGGCCAAACCAACCCAAGGTGGCAATGATCTACTCGGATACCGATGGGTTCTACGACGCGCGCGACGCCTTCGTGAAAGAAATGAAATCGCAGATGGGCCTCGATTGTTCAAACGACGCTGCCAGGACACCGCGCTGCCTCCTGAAGACGATAACGAAATACTCTATCGACTCGAGCACCGCAGGCGGCATCGCTACCACGTTCAAGCAGTCTGGTTACGACGTCGTCTATATCCTCACCGCGCCGACCAACTGGATCACTCTCATGAATGCAACCGACCAGCAGAGCTACTGGCCCCTGTGGGTCGGAGTAGGCGTGACCGACGGCTTGAACATCGTTACCACCATCGAGTGCAAGTCTCATCCCGCAGGCATCCAGAACTCATTGTTCTTCAGCCCGTGGTTCTCAGTTTACGATCCCGGCGCGGCGCAGTTCGCCGACACATGGAACAACAACACTCCCGCCGGCGCAACGCCCGATCCCCACGATCACGATCTCGCGTTCGCCGTATTCGGAGGAGCCATTACACAAGCCGCCATCCTCACCGTGGCCACCAACAACCCCACGCACGCATTGACGCGTCAAAGCTTTATGGCAGCGATGGAGAAGCTACAGAACTTCACTTGGCAGGACAGCTTCGGATACCCGAATCCGCTTCACATCGACCAGGTGTACTCCACCGTCGGCTACTCACCGACCGACCACTTCGGAGCCCATCAGGTGAACCTCGTCTGGGCCCACTGTTCGGGGAACCAGCAGGGAGCTTCGGGCTACTTCGACTTCTTCCCCGGTCTAGGCAAGCTCGTCACGGGCTTCTAGGGCGCAGCTTCCTTGGCTCAGTTCATTGTCATTGGGTTGGTCTCGGGTGTCGTCTACGGTCTAGCCGCGCTTGGTCTCGTCCTCGTATACAAAGGCGGACGGATCTTCAATTTCGCCCAAGGAGAGTTTGGGACCATCACCATGTACGTCCTTTATTTTTTCGTGTCTCTTCGAAAGTGGGACTACTTCATAGCGGTGCCTATCGCTTTGTTGGTGGGAGTGGTTTTGGGGCTTCTGACTGAGCGCTGGGTCGTACGGCCCCTCAGAACCGCACCCAAGGTGGTGGTCCTGGTCGGAACCGCGGGAGTCGCATTGTTCTTGAGTGGGCTTGAGTTTCTTTTTGCGGGTGTGATTCCCAAGACCGTGCAGGGGCCTCTCTCGAAACACGGGCCAACGATCGCTGGTTTCGTAACGACGCAGCAAAACGTTTTTGCACTTGTAGTGCTCATCGCCGTGGCGCTCTCCACCACCTGGTTCTTCAGGAAGACTTATCTCGGCATGGCGATACTTGCGAATTCCCAGGACACGACTGCCTCGCGACTGGCCGGCGTCAACACCAATCGCATTTCAGCCATAACCTGGGGAATAGCCGGGTTCCTGGGAGCGCTGACCGGAGTCATCTTGTCCACCGACGTTGCCTTCTACCCGGGGTTCATGACCACGATCGTTTTGATCCCCGCGTTCACTGCCGCCGTTGTCGGTGGCATCACGAGTGTCGGCGGTGCCTTCGCCGGCGGATTGATCGTCGGCTTGGTGGAAGCCCTGGGTGCCTTCTTGAGCACCAGGTTTCCTGGCCTCAGCATCGTTCCGGAACTTTCACTCGCGCTCGTATTCATCGTGCTTCTGTTGATGCTCTCGTTCCGGCCGCGCGGTTTGTTCGGGGCGGAAACCTAAAATGTCAGGGACATCCGCGATAACGACGGTTGCTAGGCCACGCGGGTTCATTGCGCAGATACTGCACCATCCGGAGCGCAAAATCGTTTTGATGGCAATCCTCGGCCCCGCTCTTGCACTCCCCTTGTTCGTCAGCGGTACTGGAGCAGATCTTTATTCACTCGCGATAATCTTCGCGATCATCGGGCTTTCGCTCAATGTATTGATGGGTTACGCGGGTCAGATATCGTTGGGTCACCAAGCCTTCGTTGGAGTAGGTGCTTTCGCTGCAGCCTCGTTCACATCGAAGATGCATCTTCCCTTTTATCTAAGTATCCCTATGGCGGGCGCCTTGGGCGGAGCAGTCGCCATCATCCTCGGATTGATCGCCTTGCGCATCAAAGGGCTTTACTTAGCGCTGATCACTCTGGCGTACGGCGTTACCGTCTCCGGGACCATATTCGGAATCACCAAGCTTACCGGGGGTGGCGGCGGCATCGCGGCGCCTCGGCCAGCAGGATTCACCGGCGATCGCGCATATGCCTATCTTTGCGTCTTTGTACTCTGCCTATTGCTCTTTGTGGACTGGCGGATGCTTCGTTCGAAGTTTGGGCGGGCGCTTCTCGCCATCAAGGAAAACGAACTAGTCGCGTCTTCGTTCGGGATGAACATCGTTTTCTACAAGGTGGGTGCTTTCGTAGTCGCGGGAATATTTGCCGGAATAGGCGGGGGCCTGTTTGCCTTCCATGATAGCTACGCGGTCGCTGCCAATTTCGATTTCCAGCTAGCGCTGACCTTCGTTGTCATGACTGTCATCGGCGGTTTGGGTAACCGCACTGGAGTAGTGATCGGATCGGCGTTCACTGCCTATCTACCGTTCTTGCTCAATTCCTTGGACAACGCGTGGCATCTGAACAACAAGCTAGTAGTTTCTCGTTTCGTCATCCAAGCTCTATTGCTTCTGCTCACCATCACCCGTTTCCCTGGAGGCATCGGGCAGCAGATCCACCCAATTACTGAGTGGTTGTCGGGCAAGCCTTTTCCACGTCATCACAAACCGAGCAAGCCGAGCAAGCCGAAGAGAGACAAGGCCAAGGTTTCCGCCGACGACGAGACCGTGGGAACCGAGGGTTAGCATGTCCATCCTTCAGGTCTTGGATGTGACGAAGCATTTTGGCGGGATCGCTGCCAACCGCGATGTCAGTTTGAACGTAGGTGAGTGGGAGATCGTCGGTTTGATCGGTCCGAACGGCGCTGGCAAAACGACTTTGTTCAACTGCATCACCGGGGTGTACCCGGTCGATTCGGGCAAGATCTACTTCAGTGGTAAGGACATCACTGATTCGAAGAGTCACCACCGAGCCAAATTAGGGATAGGACGCTCTTTTCAGAACCTGGGGTTGGTTCGCGGTCAAACAGTTCTTTCGAATCTGGTTACAGCACAGCACATGACCGCCGACTATTCGATCATCGAAGGGATGCTCGGTGTTCCTTCAACATTCGAAACTGAGCGCGAACTGGTGAGGCGCGCTGACCGGATAATCGAGTTCACGAACCTCACGGATTATCGAGACCAAGTCATCGATGATCTGCCGTACGGTGTCCTCAAAAACATCGAGCTGGCCGCAGTACTCGCAACTGATCCTCAATTGCTGCTGCTCGACGAACCGTCATCCGGGTTATCCCCCACCGAATCCGATGAGCTCGGTGACATCTTGTTGAGATTGAGAGAAGAGTTGGGTGTCACCATTCTCATGATCGAGCATCACGTTCCGCTGGTTGTTCGCGTGTGCGATTACATATACGTTCTGAACTTCGGCACGATGTTGGCGGAAGGGCTGCCTTCGGAGGTTCAGAAACATCCGGACGTGATCGCGGCTTACCTTGGAGGCGATGCAAGTGAATCGGCCGATGAAGGTGACGAAGAATTGGTGGCCGAGCTAGATGCTGAAGGTAGAGGAGCCGCCTGATGGCCTTATTGGAAGTCAAAGGATTGCGCGGCGGCTACGGCACGCTCCCCGTCCTCCACGATGTCGACCTAGAAGTTCAAGAGGGAGAAACGGCGGTCTTGCTCGGGTCCAATGGCGCCGGCAAGACAACAACTCTTTTGAACATCTGCGGTATGAACCGGCCATGGGGTGGGTCGGTCAACTTTAGCGGTCAGCAAATCGCAGGCAAGGATACGTCAGCGCTGGTTGAAGCCGGGATCGTCCTCGTACCGGAAGGTCGTCATGTCTTTCCGGCGTTCAATGTTGTGAAGAACCTTCAGATGGGGGCTTGGACCAAGAGAAAGAATCCGAAGTTCATTAGCGAGAGGATGGAACAAGTGTTCCACTATTTCCCGCGTCTAAAGGAGAGATCAGCCCAGTTCGCAGGGACTCTGTCAGGAGGCGAACAACAGATGCTGGCGATAGGACGAGGCCTGATGGCTGATCCAAAATTACTGATGATCGACGAGGCATCGCTTGGACTCTCACCTGTGCTAGCGTCTACCGTTTTCAAGATAGTGAAACAGATCAATGCCGATGGAGTCACAGTTGTCTTGGTGGAGCAGAACACGGGAGCAGTCGCCATAGCGGACAAGACCTACGTAATGGAGAAGGGCCGCATTGTGTTCTCTGGGTCAGGATCCGAGGTGCTTGATTCGCCCGAGATCAGAGAGGCTTACTTAGGTCTTCCGGCCTGACCTCTAAGGTTTGCAAACCCTGCACGGTTGAAGGCCTTCACTTTCGGCCTCAGCGCGTGGCACCTTAGTCAGCGCTCGCGCTGTTCCAACCAATCGACATCCCTCCAGATGGAAACTCGCGGCACCTACGATCACCAGATCTTTGTCGTGTTGACCGTTAGTACTGTTTGCCCCGTTCCCGTTGGTGCCCCATGAAAGCGCCGATGCAACACGTTGCATGTTCGTGTTAAGGATTTCAAGCTGCTCCAATTGTTGGGACTGCGCACGCTTTATCGCCCTGATAATGAGCGACGTACACCCGAATAAGACGAAGGCGAGACCAACGAGCCCGCCTGATATCAGATACGGGATCTGCCCCTGGGTGAAATCGATCCCGGCGGCGCCATTCCAGCCGATCCCGATCATCAAGAAACCCAGGATCAGAAGGACTATGGGCACTTGGTCTGCGTATCGCCTCATACCATCAGTTTAAGCCTTGAGCACCCAGATGTTCAGCATGACCTGAATGCTCTTGCGAGGCGATCTTGAACCTATCGAGCGCTGAGTTGTCGAGATGCGACGTAGCTTTGGCTCGGCCTTCCCATCCCGAAGCACCAAGGTCGGCTTCGACAAGGATCCCGCCTAGTTCAAGGGTTTCATCGTCGCTCTCCAGGTCGTCGGCCGCAGCGATCACGTCGATCAACATCGGCACCGTTACCGCCCTGATCTTGGTCCCCTCCTGGCTGGCATACCTAACGGGCCGCTCCTCGCCGATCATGGTTCCTACCCTGACGATGCATGTTGGGACATCCATCTGCGAAAGGTGCAAAGTTAGGTCATCCAACTGGTTCGTTATCGGGGGCCTTCCCATCGCGCTTATCGCGGCTATGCAACTTGCAACCTTGGCGAACGAAAGCGCTGACTCGATCGCTGCGATCATCCCTTCGAGCCTGCCAGAAGCATCGAGGTCTACGAGGCTCAGAGCATCGGGTAGAAGAGGAACGAAGGTATGAACATTGGTGAGGGCCGCTTCCAAAGTGGAGTCGTCATCGAGTCTGCCCACGGCGATCTTGCAGCCTAGCGACCTCAGCTCGTGATCGTCGTCCTCTAGATAACAACGAACCTCACCTCCGCCCGACACAAGGCGAGCCGCTAGTGGCCTGATGATGTCGAGGTCGCGCTCGAAACCACTGATGAGTACGGGCATCAGATGAGGACCCTGAGGCTCAGCTGCGAGCGGCCGATGCTGACTGAGTTCACCTTGGGCATCGGTTCGCCATCGACATGGATAGCGAACCCCTCTTGGGCGGAAAGGTTCGCAGTTTCGATCGCCATCAGATTTTCGGTGCCCGGACCGAAGCGGCTGGTAAGCATCGCCCCAAGCGCGTAGCTTGGAACATGCCAGTAACGCATCTTCTCGACGACGAACAGATCGAGCCGAGTCAGCTCGCGCCTTCGGAATGGTTCGTCGCTCGGGGACAATCGAAGCGCTCGTCCGGCCAGGTAGGCGTAAGGTCCAGGCGCAAGTGCGATGGCCATCACGACCTTACGTTTCATGCCCGCAACTTCGCATTCGATGAATGGTTCCCGCGTGAAATACGAATTTAGGAATGTTGCGAAGGCCGCAACATAGAAGTAAGGCTCGCCGAACCTGCGTTTGGTCGCTTTGTGCGCCTCGACCCGGGCGGCCGCTTCGGCGTCGAACCCACATCCGCAGGCGAAAGTGAATAAGCGAGAAGAAATCGTTGACTCGCGCGTCATGCGAACCTCGCCTAGCATGAACTGGGCGGTCTTCTTGTCGTCGGTCCATCGCAAGATCGCGTCGGTCGCTTCGAGTGGATCCTTGCGGACGCCTATGTTGCGAGCGAAGACGTTCATCGTGCCGCCGGGGATGATGGCGAGCGTCGAGTCAGTACCAGCTATGCCATTGGTGATCTCGTTGATGAGGCCGTCTCCCCCGAACCCCACGATCAGTTCGGTCCCCGATTCGGCAGCAGCCCTGGCGATCTCGGTGGCTGAATCGCGCCCATGGGTCGTGGTTGATTCCAGTTTGTAGCGTCCTTCCATGGCCGCCTGGATAACGCGCGTCAAGGCGGGAGTAACGCCGCGGGCCTCGGGGTTCAATATCAAGTGAGCGCGCATCTGTGGCCAACGCTACACCACGTTCGCGGGTATCATCTTGCCCGTCTTGAACATCACCTACGAAGGCGACGTAATCGCCATAGACACGTTCATGCACGGGGTAGAGGGCATCACCGCCGTCTACTACCTGCCTGGTTCGGTTCCGACATTGATCGAAACAGGCCCTGCCACATCTTTCGAAAGGGTTGTCGAGTACCTGGATTCGGTCGGAGCCAAGATCGAACTCATCGTGGTCACCCACATCCACCTCGATCATGCTGGTGCGGTCGGCCACTTCGCCCGAAAATATCCAGATGCGCGTGTCGTTGTTAGACAAGAAGGTGCGCCACACCTGATCGATCCGTCGAGGCTTTGGGCCTCGGCATCGCGCATCTACCACGGTATGGAAAAACTGTGGGGTGAGATGCTGCCGGTTGATGCTTCACGAGTGACTGCCATCGACACCGATGGACCCATCGCGAAGATCGGTGAGGGCCGGATCTTGGAGGCGCATTATGCCCCCGGGCACGCCAAGCACCACATGGCGTTGCTCGAAACCTCACGCGGAGACCTTTTCACGGGCGATGCGATCGGCGTTTACCTGCCGGAGGCGGGTGTCATCCGACCGGCGATCCCTCCGCCCGAATTCGATCTCGAGGTTTCTATCGACACCGTTGACGCGCTGGCTGCCATCGGGTCCACTCGAACCTTCCCGACCCACTACGGTGAGGTCCCCGATCAGCAGGCGGCATTCGAAGAGGCGAAGATGCGATTCAATCAGTGGGTCGAATTCGCCGAGCCGTATTTCGAAAAGGGCGCCGACACCGCCGCTCTCGCCCAGGCGTACCGGTCAGCGCGTGAGGACTTCTACCCCGGACTAAGCATCGAAATGATAGAGCGCTTCGAGCAGACAACCAGCTACGAGATGAACGCAGGCGGTGTCCTTAGGTATCTCAAACAAAGATCCGAGCAGGAATCATGAGCGGTCGTTTCTAGCGCGACGATCGCCGCAGACCTAACAAAGAGAAAGGCCCCCAAGATGGGGGCCTTTCTTGTTCTTTTCGGTTTAGATGGTCGGAATGGACACGGTAGCTAAGATGTTCAAGTTCGCCGCACCGCGGTACTGCACATGGGCGAGGCTGCTGGTAGATATCTGCAGGTCGATATGATGGCCTGCATCGACTAGTGCACTAACCCCGTTCAGGTCGAGATCGAATGGGAGTGCAGTTCCGGTGAGGGGGCCCTCAAAGCGCAGACTGGCCGCTTGACCGTCGAGCACCGTTTTCGATTCCCGGTCCGCCAACTTGAAGAACAAGTGGGCACCGGCTCCGAGACCCGTAACCGTTCCGCTGATGTGCGGTATGCCAACCACCGTAGTCCGGTCGGACGTAGTGGTGATTTCGATGTTGATCGTCTGCGGATCGGTGGAGTAGCCGTCGGTGACGAGCGGTAGATAGCTTGCCCCGGTCCCGCCGCCATCTGTGGGGGCGCCGAGGCTGACCACGGAACCACTGCCGGTAGCTGTGATGTAGGTCGCTGCTCCCGGAAGCTGTGGCGTTGGGAAGGTCGATGTGTAGTGCCACACACCATCTTCGGTCGAGTACTCGACGTTGGTTCCGGTGTCGGTGGTTGAATTACCTTTGAGGTACTTGTCGAACCAAGTGACGATCGCGCGGTCCTCGTGCACACGTGCATCACCTGAGTTCACATTCGCCGGGCATGCCACGTGTCCGCCACAGAAGGCTATGAACTTCGTGGGGGCTCCCGTCGCCGAGATGATCTTGTAGTTGGCCCACGCTTCGTTGAGGTTGAACAAAGTGTCGACATCGCCCTGCAAGAACAGCGTGGGGATGCTTATGGGATGAGCGTTGTGATAAACGCCGAAACTCTTCGTTGCGAACCAGGCTTTGCTTGCATCGTCGGGCTTGCCAAGTGCAAGACCTGCTGCTTCGCTGGCGAAGATCTCTTTGGCGTAAGAACCTGTTTGGATGCCTGCGGTCCCAGATTGATCGACACCATCCTTGACAGCGGCAGCCAGGCCGCTTGCGAACAGAAGTTGGGTCCAGCCGAGTTTCGTTACGTCGTTCGGGAAGAGTGAGTAGCGAAGATCGTTCCAAGTGATCTCGGGGGCGATGGCGTCGATCCGCGAGTCTTGTGACGCGAGCGCGTACTGGATCCCGCCGGCATAGCTAACGCCGGTCATGCCAACGATGGGGTTACCCGGAGCGCTCTGGGCAATCTCAGGAGTGGAAGCGAGCAGATCAACGAGTCCTTTCGCGTCACGGCCCTCGATGTCGGGGTCGTCAACGTTGGCTTCCCCACCCGACGCGCCAAAGCCGCGCGAGTCCCATGTGAGAACGGCGTATCCATTGTTAAGCAACGCGCGAGCTGTCGAACTGAGAGTGGTGTCTGTTTCACCTTTTCCGCCCCAACCGTGACCGCGCATAACCGCCGGTACGGGATTGCTGGCAGATGCGGTGTCGGGCAGGATCAGGTTGTAAACGATCGGTGTTCCATCTGCCGGTGAGGCGATGAAGCCTCGGACCGAATGGATGGGGACATCTGCCGCATGGGCGAACATCGGTACAACAAGTGCTACAGCAAGAATCATCGCAAGGGCGATGATCGAAGATCGACGCAAAATGGAACCTCCCTGGCTAGGTGATAGGCAAGACTTCGACACCGATTGCCCAGATTCCTGCTTTGCCGTATTCCTCTTTTAAGCCGCGATCCCTTTGTTGGCGCAGATCCTCGCCTAGGCCAAGGCTGAACCGGGCCGGTTAGCTGCCCTTCAGCCGGTCTGCGACGTCGAAATAGCGTGGATCATCGGCATAGACCCGTTCCCAGAGTTCGTGGGCTTGGGCCTTCTTACCAGCTCGTTCCAGGAGATCGGCGCGCACGTACCATAGGCGGAGGTTGTGGGCCTGCACCGAGTTGGTCTCGAGATCGGCCTTGTTCATCTCTGACAGCGCCCGGGAGAGATCGCCTTTGTCCGCAAAGGCGGATGCCGCAACGATGACTACCTCGGCCCAAACGTCCTCTGAGACCTCTTGCCTGACTACCTCAGAGCAGATCTCGATCGCGCGATCCGGACGCTCGAGGGCCCTATAACAGTCTGCGATGACGTGGTTCTGATCGTTGCGGTTGGTTAACCGGCGATATGTAAGAAGTTCTCGCGCCGCGTCTTGCCAGCGTTCTGTTTGATAGTAGGAAAGTCCCAGAAGTTCGCGGATGCGTGGTGAACGGGTTGCCTCGTCTTTGGCTTGTGCCGCAAGGGTCCCAGCGTTTTCGTACTCGCCATTGGCGTACGCCTTGAGAGCCTCGTTGATGAGGTCCCCAACGCGCTGAGCGGCGCCCGCCCGAGCGGTATCGTTCAGCTCACGCACCCACTCAGATGGAAGATCCGTGTCAGATTGACGGATGCGAACCGCCGGAGTCTTGAGTCGCTCTTCGCGCGCAGCGACCCGGTCGGTTCGGGGCCGGTCGTTCGTTCGAGGCCGGTTGGCGTTAGGTCGGTCGGTGCGGTCGCTCGTTCGGCCGTCAGGACGGGGGCGAGGTCGGTCGTTGGTTCGGGGCCGGTCGCTCGTTCGGCTGTCAGGACTGGGGCGGGGTCGGTCGTTGGTGCGAGGTCGCGGCACGTCGGTGCGTGGTCCGCGATTACCGGGCCTATCGTCGGTTCGAGGTCTGTCCGTACGAGGTCTCTCCGTTCGAGGTCTGTCCGATCGAGGTCTGTCCGCTCGAGGTCTGCCCGTTCGCGGTCTGTCATTAGCGCGTGGGCCGTACGTGCGGGGT